>NZ_JBHUIY010000053.1:0-16892 GCF_042683125.1 Phaeospirillum tilakii | reverse complement strand
TGCTCCAGAGCGGTTGTAACCGAGGCGTACTCGGGCGCCGCCCGCCGCGCGATGGGGCCGGTGGCCACCGGCCCCATCGCTCCAACGTTTTCGTTGCTCGACGTTGGTGAACGCAAGATACAAGGCGCCAGCCTCCAGGCGGGGTGCGGGGCGGCAGCCCCGCCAATCCGGCATCACCCGCCCCTTATTCGTCGTCGGTGACCCCATCGAGATCGACCGGGCGGGTGAAGCGGATCAGTTCGCCGCAGCCGGGGACCAGGGCTTCCCAGCCCGGAATGTCGAGCGACAGTTCGGCCAGGGCGCCGGTGGGGTATTTGCGGGCGAGGCGGTCGAGCGCGATCGTCTCGCCCTTGCCGGCGCCGAGGATGTCGGCCAGCCGTTCCAGTCCCGGATTGTGGCCGACCAGCATCACCCGCTCGACGGCGGGATCGATCTGGCGCAGCCGGCGCAGCAGGTCGGTCTGGCCGGCGGCATACAGGCCGGGTTCGAACCGGGTCGGCACCGAGGGCAGGGCGGGGGCCAGCGCCTCCCAGGTCTCGCGGGCGCGCCGGGCGGAGGAAACCAGCGCCAGTTGCGGGGCCAGGCCGTTCTGATCGATGAAGGCGGCAAGACGGGCGGCGGCGTCACGGCCGCGGTTGCTCAGCGGGCGGTCGAAATCGGGCAGGATCGGATCGTCCCAACTCGATTTGGCGTGGCGCAACAGGAACAGTTTTCGCATCGGGCGTTCAGCCTCGGCCATGACAGGACGATCGGGAGATTATATAACAGATCGCGGGGCCAGATTCCCTCCCGTTCGGAGAAGCAGAGGTGACAATTCCGGCGTCAGTCGATCCCGCCTGCATCGACATCGAGTCCAAGGACCGCTTCATCAATCGGGAGTTATCCTGGCTGGCCTTCAATGCCAGGGTTATCGAGGAAGCCTTCAATCCGCACCACCCTTTGCTGGAGCGGCTGCGCTTCCTGTCGATCTCGGCGGCCAATCTCGACGAATTCTTCATGGTCCGCGTCGCCGGCCTCAAGGGGCAGGTCGAGGCCGGGGTGATCAGCCCCAGCCAGGACGGGCTGACCCCGGCCCGCCAGCTGGAGGAGATCAACCGCGCCGTCGCCGATCTGCTCGAAGCGCAGAAACGGGGCTGGCACGAGCTGAAGGCCGAACTGCGCGCCGCCGGCCTCGCCGTGATCGGGCCGGACGAACTGTCCGACGAGGATCGCGCCTGGCTGAAGCGCCGGTTCCTCGACCATGTCTTCCCGGTGCTGACCCCGCTGGCGATCGATCCGGCCCATCCGTTTCCGTTCCTGCCCAATGGCGGCTTCGCCCTGGTGCTGCACCTGACCCGGCTGGAGGATGGCGAGGTGCTGCGCGCCCTGCTGCCGCTGCCGGCCCAGATCGGCCGCTTCACCCGTCTGCCCGGCAGCCCGGCCCGCTTCCTGCCGATCGAGGATTTCGCCCTGCTGTTCCTCGACCAGCTGTTCCCCGGCTTCCAGGTCGGCTCGTCCGGCCAGTTCCGCGTCATCCGCGATTCCGAGATGGAAATCGACGAGGAGGCCGAGGATCTGGTGCGGGTGTTCGAATCCGCCCTCAAGCGGCGGCGGCGCGGCCATGTCATCCGCCTGACCTTCAGCGCCGGCACCCCCGAGGATCTGCGCCGGCTGGTGATCGGGGCGATGCATGCCGACGAGGAGGACGTGTTCGAGATCGACAGCCTGCTCGGGCTGGTCGATACCGACAGCCTGATCATCGACGAACGCCCCGATCTGCTGTTTGCCCCCCATCACGCCCGCTTCCCCGAGCGGGTGCGCGATTTCGGCGGCGATTGCTTCGCCGCGATCCGCAAGAAGGATTTCGTCGTCCACCATCCGTTCGAAAGCTTCGACGTGGTGGTCCAGTTCATCCGGCAGGCGGCGCGCGACCCGCAGGTGGTGGCGATCAAGCAGACCCTCTACCGCACCAGCGCCGACAGCCCGATCGTCAAGGCCCTGGTCGAGGCGGCCGAGGCCGGCAAGTCGGTGACCTGCATGGTCGAGCTGAAGGCCCGCTTCGACGAGGAGGCCAACATCCGCTGGGCGCGCGATCTCGAACGCGCCGGGGCCCAGGTGGTGTTCGGCTTCATGGAGTTGAAGACCCACGCCAAGATCTCGCTGGTGGTGCGGCGCGAGGGGGCCAATCTGGCCTCCTACGTCCATTTCGGCACCGGCAATTATCACCCGATCACCGCCAAGGTCTATACCGACCTGTCGTTCTTCACCTGCGATCCGGGCCTGTGCCGCGACGCCGCCCGCGCCTTCAACTTCATGACCGGCTATGCCCGGCCCGAGGCGCTGGAGAAGCTGGTGATCGCGCCGTTGTCGCTGCGTCAGAGTCTGATCGAGCTGATCGAGGCCGAGATCGCCCATGCCCGCGCCGGGCGGCCGGCGACGATCTGGGCCAAGATGAACGCCCTGGTCGATCCGGTCCTGATCGACGCGCTCTACCGCGCCTCGCAGGCGGGGGTGAAGATCGATCTGGTGGTGCGTGGCATCTGCTGCCTGCGGCCCGGCCTGCCCGGCCTGTCGGAGCGGATCCGGGTCAAGAGCATCGTCGGCCGCTTCCTCGAACATGGCCGGATCGTCTGCTTCGGCAACGGCCACCGCATGCCGTCGCGGCAGGCCAAGGTGTTCATCTCCTCGGCCGACTGGATGCCGCGCAACATGGACTGGCGGGTCGAGACCTTCGTGCCGATCGAAAATCCCACCGTCCATGCCCAGATCCTGCACCAGATCATGGTCGCCAACCTCAAGGACGAGGCCCAGTCCTGGCTGCTGCGCCCGGACGGGCGCTACCAGCGCGTCGCCGCCCCGGCGGAGGCGTTTTGTGCCCACACCTATTTCATGACCTATCCGTCTCTGTCCGGGCGCGGCAGCGCGCTGCATCACGGACGCAGGCCGGCCCAGCGGGTCGGCCGGGCGGGGTAGGGGGAGAGCGATGTACACCCTGGAAAACCGCATCGACCCGATCGGCATCATCGACATCGGGTCCAACTCGATCCGCCTCTGCGTCTACGACCTCGCCCACCGGGTGCCGGTGCCGCTGTTCAATGAAAAGGCGGTGTGCGCCCTCGGGCGCGGCCTCGGCGCCAGCGGCCGGCTCAATCCCGACGGGGTCGCGGCGGCGCGGGTGGCGGTCGGCCGCTTCGTCGCGCTGTGCCGGGCGATGGCGGTGGACCGGCTCGACATCCTCGCCACCGCGGCGGTGCGCGACGCCAGCGACGGCGCGGACTTCGTCGCCGAGCTCGAACAACGCTGCGGGGTGGCGATCCGGGTGCTGTCGGGCGCCGAGGAGGCGCAGATGGCGGCGATGGGGGTGCTGTGCGGCTCGCCCGACGCCGACGGGGTGGTGGCCGATCTCGGCGGCGGCTCGCTCGAACTGGTGACGGTGCAGCAGGGCGCGCCCGGCGCCCATGTCACCATGCCGCTCGGCCTGCTGCGGCTGGCCGAGGCCTCGGGCGACGACCGCGCCCGCGCCCAGGAGCTGATCGAACGCCATCTGGCCGGGATTCCCTGGCTGGGGGAGGGGCGGGGGCGCAACCTCTATGCCGTCGGCGGGGCGTGGCGCGCCTTGGCCCGCTTCTGCATCGCCCAGACCGGCCACCCGCTCAGCGTGCTGGACAATTTCGCCCTTGAGGCCGATGTCGCGCTGCGGCTGCTCGGCCTCGCCGCCGGGCAGAACCGCAAGGGGCTGGAGCGGATCGCCGGCCTGTCGCGCAAGCGGATCCCCGGCCTGCCGCTGGCGGCGCTGATCCTGGAGCGGGTGTTCCGTGCCATCGGCCCCAGCCGGCTGGTGTTCTCGATCTATGGCATGCGCGAGGGCCAGTTCTTCCGCCGCCTGCCCGAATCCTGCCGGGTCGAGGACCCGCTGCTGGCGATCTGCCGGCGGATGGCCGAGCGCAATTCCCGCTTCCCCGCCCATGGCGACGAACTGCTGGCGTGGATGGCGCCGCTGTTCCCGGTCGAGAGCGCCCATCAGGCCCGGCTGCGCCATGCCGCCTGCCTGCTGTCGGACATCTTCTGGAACGAGCATCCCGATTACCGCGCCGAGCAGGCCTTCCTGCGCATCCTGCGGCTGCCCTTCATGGGGGTGGCCCATGACGACCGCGCCGCGATCGCCCTGACCGTCGCCTGCCGCTATCAGGGCGGCGACGACATCCCGGCGCTGGCCCAGGCGATCCAGCTGCTCGACGAGGATTCGGTGCGGCGGGCCCGGGTGGTCGGGCTGGCGCTGCGGCTGGCCCACACCCTGTCGGGCGGGGCGCCCAACCTGCTGCGCCAGACCCGGCTGGTGGCCGAGCCGCCCTATCTGGTGCTCGAGGTGCCGGCGGCCAATCCCGCCTTCGCCCTCGATCCCGACCGCGCCTTCGACCGTCTCGCCCGCACCTTGGGGTGCGAGGCGCTGCTGGTGCGGCGGCTGGGCTAGCGCGGCGCGCGCGCGGGGGGACGGCGTCCCCCCGATTCGCCTGAATGAAATCAAAGACTTGGTGCGGTTCTGCCCGTCCGGTCCCGTCGCTGCCGAGAAGAAATGGCGGCGGGGTGGATTGATCGTTGACAAGGCGGCGGAACGCCCCGAAAACTCACACCCGATCCGGGGCCGCGGGGGCGTGCCGGGGAGGGCGGGCGAGCCCGTCTCACGGGAAAGGATGATGGCGATGCGTGTGGGCTTGACCGGTCTCGTTGCCCTGGCGGCGGCGGCCTCGATCGTGTCTTTCTCGGCCCGGGCCGAGGAGGAAAAGGTCCTCAACGTCTATAATTGGTCGGACTATGTCGCGCCCGACACGCTGGAGAAATTCTCCCAGGCGACCGGGATCAAGGTCAATTACGACGTCTATGACAGCAACGAGATCCTTCAGACCAAGTTGCAGGCCGGCCATTCCGGCTATGACGTGGTGTTTCCCTCCGCCTCGCCGTTCCTGGCCCAGCAGATCAAGGCCGGGGTGTTCCGCAAGCTCGACAAGAGCAAGCTGACCCATTACGCCGCCCTCGATCCGGCGGTGATGAAGACGCTGGGCGCGGTGGCCGATCCCGGCAACCTCTATGCCGTGCCCTACATGATGGCCGCCACCGGCATCGGCTATAACATCGACAAGCTGGGCAAGGCGCTGCCGGGGGTGAAGCCCGACAGCTGGTCGCTGCTGTTCGACCCGGCCCAGATCGGCAAGGCCAAGGCCTGCGGCGTCAGCCTGCTCGACACCCCGACCGAGGCGTTCGCCGCGGCCCTGCTCTATCGCGGCAAGGACGGGTCGAGCCTCGCCAGCGACGATCTGAAGCTGGCCGCCGCGACGGTCAAGGAGATCCGCCCGTCGCTGAAGTACTTCCATTCCTCGAAGTACATCAACGATCTGGCCAATGGCGACACCTGCGTCGCCCAGGGCTATGTCGGCGATCTGGTCCAGGCCCGCAACCGCGCCAACGAGGCGGGCAAGGGCGTCCATCTCGCCATCTTCATCCCCAAGGAAGGGGCGGTGCTCAACATCGACGCGGCGGCGATCCCGGCCGACGCGCCCCATCCCGACAACGCCCACAAGTTCATCGATTTCCTGCTCCAGCCGGAAATCATCGCCGCGGTCAGCAACACCACCGGCTACGCCAACGCGGTGCCGGCGGCCAAGCCGCTGATCAAGCCCGAGATCGCCAACGATCCGGTGATCTATCCGCCGGCCGAGGTGCTGGCGAAGGAGTTCCAGGTGCCGCCCGCCGACCTTGCCAAGGAGCGCGAGCGCACCCGGTTGTGGACCAACGTCAAGACCGGCCGCTGATCGCGCCCGTCCCTACCTCAGAGTAAACGTCGATATGGCCCAGGCGGTCGCGCAACGCCCCACCTTCGCTCCCTGGACCGATCCCGACGCGGTGCCGCTGATCCGTTTCGAGGCCATCTCGAAGCGGTTCGGCGACTTCGTCGCGGTCGATCAGGTTGACCTCTCGATCCACAAGGGGGAGTTCTTCTCGCTGCTCGGCGCGTCCGGCTGCGGCAAGACCACCCTTTTGCGGATGCTGGCCGGGTTCGAAACCCCGACCGAGGGTCGGATCTTCATCGACGGGATCGACATGTCGTCGATCCCGCCCTATGAGCGTCCGGTCAACATGATGTTCCAGTCCTACGCCCTGTTCCCCCACATGACGGTGGAACAGAACGTCGCCTTCGGGCTGAAACAGGACGGGCTGCCCAAGGCGCGGATCCGCGACAAGGTGCGCGACGTGCTGGAGCTGGTGCAGATGGGCCGGTTCGGCGGGCGCAAGCCCGACCAACTGTCCGGCGGCCAGCGCCAGCGGGTCGCCCTGGCCCGCTGTCTGGCCAAGGAGCCCAAGGTGCTGCTGCTCGACGAGCCGCTGGCCGCGCTCGATCGGCAATTGCGCGAACGCACCCAGCTCGAACTGGTCGGGATCCAGGAGCGGGTCGGCATCACCTTCGTGATGGTCACCCACGACCAGGGCGAGGCGATGACGATGTCGAGCCGGATCGCGGTGATGAACGCCGGCTGTCTCGAACAGGTCGGCACCCCGGTCGAGATCTACGAATATCCCGGCACCCGCTTCGTTGCCGACTTCATCGGCGCCGCCAACATGTTCGAGGGCGTGGTGGTGTCGGAATCGCGCGACCTGCTGGTGGTCAACTGCCCCGAGCTGGACGGCGAGGTGGCGGTGGCCCATGCCGGCGCGGTGCCGGTCGGCGCCCCGGTGACGGTGATGGTCCGCCCGGAAAAGATCATGGTGTCGCCGCGCGCGATCCCGGCCGAGGTGGTCAATCAGGTCCAGGGCACCGTCGCCGACATCGCCTATCTCGGCGACGTCTCGATCTTCCACGTCGCGCTGAAATCCGGCCGGCGGGTCGAGGTGCTGCGCACCAATCTGCGCCACACCGGCGAACAGGAACTGACCTGGGACGACGAGGTGACCCTCGCCTGGCATCCCGGCAACGCGCTGGTGCTGACCCGATGAGGGCGCTCGGCCGGGCGACCCGCCGCTGGGGGCGCCTGCTGGTCGGCCTGCCGCCCTATGCCTGGCTGGTGGTGTTCTTCCTGGTGCCGTTCCTGATCGTCCTCAAGATCAGCCTGTCGCAGGCGATGATGGGGATCCCGCCCTATACCCCGCTGCTGGAATGGGGCGAGGGGGCGGTGCTGACGATCCGGCTGGCCTTTTCCAACTTCGCCGCCTTGTTCGGCGACGAACTCTACGCCTTCGCCTACGTCAATTCGCTGCGGCTGGCGGCGATCGCCACCCTGTGCTGCCTGCTGATCGGCTATCCCGCCGCCTATGCCATCGCCCGCGCGCCGCGCGGGGCGCGCAACTGGCTGCTGCTGCTGGTGGCGCTGCCGTTCTGGACCTCGTTCCTGATCCGGGTCTATGCCTGGATCGGCATCCTCAAGACCGAGGGCCTGCTCAACAGCCTGCTGCTGTGGCTCGGCGTGATCGATACCCCGCTCCAGATCCTCGAGACCGACCGGGCGGTGCTGATCGGCATGGTCTATTCCTATCTGCCGTTCATGGTGCTGCCGCTGTTCGCGACGCTGGAGAAGATGGACCTGTCGCTGCTGGAGGCGGCGGCCGACCTCGGCTGCCGGCCGTTCCGCGCCTTCCTGTCGGTGACGCTGCCGCTGTCGCTGCCGGGGATCGTCGCCGGCTCGCTGCTGGTGTTCATCCCGGCGGTGGGCGAGTTCGTGATTCCCGACCTGCTCGGCGGCCCCGACACGCTGATGATCGGCAAGGTGCTGTGGGCGGAGTTCTTCGACAACCGCGACTGGCCGGTGGCGTCGGCGGTGGCGGTGGCGATGCTGCTGCTGCTGGTGGTGCCGGTGATGATCTTCCAGAAACTCCAGAGCAGCGAAACGGAGACGACGCGATGATCGCCTGGGGGCGCAACCGCGCGGTGGCCCTCTATGCCCTGCTGGGGCTGGCCTACGCCTTCCTCTATGTCCCGATCGTGGTGATGATCATCTACTCGTTCAACGCCTCGCGGCTGGTGACGGTGTGGGGCGGCTTTTCGACCAAATGGTACGCCGAGCTGGTCCAGGACGAGAAGGTGCTGGACGCGGCGTGGCTCAGCCTCCAGGTCGCGGTGCTCAACGCCACCATCGCCACCATCCTCGGCACCCTGGCCGCGGTGGTGCTGGTGCGCTTCCGCCGCTTCCCCGGCCGGACCCTGTTCACCGGGATGATTGCGGCGCCGCTGGTGATGCCGGAGATCATCACCGGTCTCGCCATGCTGCTGCTGTTCGTGGCGATGGAACAGACCCTGGGCTGGCCCGAGGGCCGCTCGATGACCACCATCGTCATCGCCCACGTCACCTTCAGCCTGTCCTTCGTCACGGTGGTGGTGCAGTCGCGCCTTGCCCAGATGGATGCCTCGCTGGAGGAGGCGGCGCTCGATCTCGGCGCCCGCCCGGCCAAGGTGTTCCTGGTGATCACCCTGCCGATCATCGCCCCGGCGCTGCTGGCCGGCTGGCTGCTGGCCTTCACCCTGTCGATCGACGACGTGGTGATCTCGGCCTTCGTTTCCGGCCCGGGGGCCACCCCCCTGCCGATCGTGATCTTCTCGAAGGTCCGCCTCGGCGTCAGCCCGGAGATCAACGCGCTGGCGACGCTGGTGGTGGCGCTGGTGGCGGTGGCGATGGCGGTCGCGGGCCGGGTGATGCTCAATCGCGAGCATCACCGCCCGCATGGGATCGAGACCAGTTCCCCCCACCGCGCCTGATTCAAAAGACGATTCGCGGGCTCTGCCCGCACCCGCCAAGGGCCGTAGGCCCTTGGAACCCTGTCCTTGTCCTTCGCGCGGCAAACATCAGCGCCCAAGCTGACAGGCCGGTCCGCGCCCGACCATTGAGGGGATCCAAGGGCCTTGTGGCCCTTGGCGGGTGTGGGCGGAGCCCACATCACCCTCGGTTTCCCGTGAAACCGCCCAACGCCTGACAACCCATTGATTTTTAAAGAGAGAATCCCGCGGTCCCGCCCCGGCCGCGGTTCGGGTGGCGTAAGCGAATACTCTTTTGGAAACAAAGACGTGCGCCGCATCGCTCCCGCAGCGTCGCGGCGCGCGGTTCGTGGTCAGGGGTTGACGGTGTCCTTCAGTCCCTTGCCGGCGGTGAACTTGACCGCCTTGGCGGCGGCGATGGCGATGGTCTCGCCGGTGCGGGGATTGCGGCCTTCCTTGGCGGCGCGCTGGCTGACCGAGAAGGTGCCGAAGCCGACCATGCGGACCTCTTCCCCCTGCTTGAGAGCATCGGTGATGGCGTCGAACAGCGCCGCGACGGCGGTGTCGGCGTTGGCCTTGGACAGGCCGCTCAGTTCGGCGACCTTGTTCACCAGTTCCTGTTTGTTCATGAGCCCCCTCTATCGAGATCGATGAGAACCGAACCGGTCCGGCCGCCATGACGTGCATCGACCGGCCGGGACCGCCCGCCTTGGGAACGGCGACGGCAGCCACTCTGGCCATTTTCTTGGCGCAAGACAACAGGCTGTGGCGCGTTGTTGACGTTTTTCCCCCGCAAAAAACGTGGGGCCGCGGCGGGGGATCGGGTCAAAACCTCAGGCCGGGGGCGGCAGCCGGCGCAGGGCCAGCGCCAGCGCGGCGGCGGTCAGGATCACCCCGGCCAGCAGCGGTCCCACCGCGCTCCAGCCCCAGGCGGTGGCGACGGTGCCGACCAGCACCGGCCCCAGCACCTGCCCGATGGTGCTGCCCTGCATCAGCAGGCCGAGCGCCACCGGCACCAGCCGGGGGGTGGGGGCGTGGGCGGCGGCGGCGGCGAACAGGCAGGCGGGCAGCAGGCCGCCGACGGCGGAGAACAGCAGGGCCAGGGCATAGGCGACCGGGGCCGGGGTGGCGGGCAGATAGATCAGGCCGGCGGTGGCGGCGATGGTCAGGGCGCCGGCCAGGATCGGCCGCCATGCCGGCACGCCGCGCCGCAGCAGCGGGCTGGCGGCGAGGTTGCCGATCATGTTGGCGGCGGCGACCAGGGCGGTCAGCAGGCCGGCGCCGCCGGGCGCGATCCCCATCCGCTCGATCAGCAGGGTGGGCAGGAAGCCGGTCAGGCCGATGTAGCAGACGCTGTAGCAGAGGAACAGCGGCGCCAGCAGGCGCGGCCCCGGCGCGGCCAGGGTGTGGGCGAGGTCGTGCAGCAGCCGGGCCGGGGCGGCGCCGAGGCCGAGGCCGGCGGGGGCGGGGGCGGCGGGCAGCCGGCGCCACGCCAGCAGGGCGGCCAGGGCCAGCAGGACGGCCATCGCCAGCCACAGCCCGCGCCAGCCGAGCGTCGGCAGCAGCGGCGCGGCCAGCATCGCCACCGCCATCCCGAACGGCATGAAGCAGCCCCACAGGCCGAAGGCCAGCGGCCGGTCGGCCGGGGTGGTGGCGAGGGTGACCAGGGCCGGGGCGGCGATGATCACCAGCATGAAGCCGAACCCCTCGATCCCCCGGCTGACCAGCAGCGCGGCGGCACCGGGGGGCGAGGGCGCCGCCCAGGCTGGCGGCGGCGATCAGCAGCAGGGCGGCCGGCAGCACCCGGCGCGGGCCGAGCCGGGTGACCAGACCGCCGAGCAGCGCCCCGGTCAGGGCACCGGTCAGCGGCAGCAGCGACAGAATCCAGGCGGCCTGGGACAGATCGAGGCCGAGTTCGGCGCGGATCTGGGGCAGGGCGATCGGCGCCTTGCCGACCTGGAAGGCGCCGACCACGCCGGCCCCGACCGTCAGCAGCACGCCGGGCCAGTCGGTGCGGGAAAGCGGGGAAGTCATCGGGGGGGACTCACGGGCGGCGGCGGGGATCAGTCCTGGCCGGGGCGGCGCGGCGGCGGCAGGGCGCCCCAGGCGGCGACCCAGGGCTGGGCGGCGGCCTGGGCGAGGCCGAGCCAGGCTTGGGCGGTGGCCTGGGCGGTGGCCTGCCCCAGCGCGGCCCAGGCGGCGAAGGGCGAGGCCAGCACGGCCGGCGGCAGGGCGAGGTGGAGATAGAAATGGTCGAGGCCGGCCTCGGGATCCGGCCGGTGCAGGATCTCGAGCTTGAGGTCGGGCAGGTCGGCGACCAGACGGGTGGGTTCGGTCATGGGGACGGGCTCCGGTCAGGACGGGCGCCCCGGGCCGTCCCGGCGGGACGGTGCTCCCCCCGGCGGTCCGGGGCGCGCGGGAGACGACGCGAGGGGGGTGACGGCGCCGCCGCCGCCCCGTTTCCGTTACGGGGCGTAGTCGTAGCCGCCGTTCTTCCACTGATACATCACATAGCCCGGCGCGGCGACGTCGCCCTTGGCGTCGAAGCCGATCTTGCCCAGCACGGTGTCGAACTGGCCGGATTTCAGCACCGCCGCGACCTTGACCGGGTCGGTGGTGCCGGCCTTCTCGACCGCCTGGGCCCAGGCCTGGATCGCGCCGTAGGTATAGAGGGTGTAGGCCTCCGGCTCGTAATTCTGGGCGCGGAAATACTTGACCAGCTCGGCGTTGGCCGGATCCTTGCGCGGGTCGGGGCTGAAGGTCATCAGGGTGCCGGTGCCGGCCGGGCCGGTGATCGCCCAGAACTCGCCGGTCACCAGCGAATCGCCGCCCATCAGCACCGTCTTCAGGCCCTGGTCGCGCATCTGGCGCACGATCAGCCCGGCCTCGGCGTGGTAGCCGCCGAGGAACAGCGCCGCCACCTTTTCCGATTTCAGCCGGGTGACCAGGGCGGAGAAGTCGCGGTCGCCGGCGGTGATCGCCTCGTACAGCACTTCCTTGACCCCGAGCCGGTGCAGCTCGTCGCGGGTGCGGTCGGCCAGCCCCTTGCCGTAGGCGGAGCGGTCGTGGATCACCGCCACCGGCTGGCCCTTGAACACCCGGGCGATGTATTCGGCGGCGACCCGGCCCTGTTGGTCGTCGCGGCCGCAGACGCGGAACAGGCCGGGCAGGCCGCGCTCGGTATAGACCGGGCTGGTGGTGCCGGGCGAGATCTCGAGGGTGCCGGTCTCGGCATAGACCTCGGAGGCGGGGATCGACGAGGCGGAACAGAAATGGCCGATCACCGCCGCCACCTTCTTGCCGACCAGTTCGTTGGCCACCGCCACCGCCTGTTTCGGCTCGCACGAATCGTCGCCGTAGGTGAGGACGATTTTTTGCCCCAGCACGCCCCCCCGGGCGTTGAGGTCGGCCACCGCCTTGCGCGCGCCATGATCGAACTGTTCGCCGAAGGTGGCCTTCGGCCCGGTCATCGGCCCGGCGAGGCCGAGCAGGATGTCCGCTTGTGCCGGCGCCGCCGCCAGCAGGGCCGCCAGCCCGGCCGCCACCGCCATCTTCCTTCCACCCAGCATGCCGCCCTCCTTGCGCGCATCGAAGCCAATCGCGGCCAGTGTAGCAGCCGACCCCGCCGGCGCCAGCGCGGATTCGTTTCGGTTCCGCCAGGGGCGACGGGCGGCGGGGCGGATTCAGCCTGCCGTTGCAGCGTGCTTCCCTCGCCGGTCGAAATGGGCTAGACTATACTTTAGTCGTTCACGTAAGACTTTCTACCTAGTTCCGGCCAGCGGCGGAGGCCAGGATGTCGGTACGGGAAAGCTCGATTGCCTCGCGCCTGACCATCGGTTTCGCCCTGGTGCTGGCCCTGGCGGTGGCGGTCAGCATCCTGGCGGTGGTGCGGGCCCAGCAATTGTCCGAGGTGACCTCGCGTCTTTATGACCATCCGTTCGTGGTCAACCGTGAGGTGTTGCTGATGCGGGTGGCCTTCACCACCATGACGCGCGAACTGACCGATCTGGCCGAGGGGCGGGCGCTGGAGCACCAGCAGGCGCAGATGCTGCGGATCGCCCAGGGCGACGGAGAACTGATCACCCGGCTGGCGCGGATCCGCGAGCGCTATCTCGGCCCGCGCGAGGATGTCGATCGGATCGAACAGTCGCTGACCCAGTGGCGGGCGCTGCGCGACGACGTGGTCGAACTGGCGCGCGACCGCCGCTTCGATCAGGCCCGGCCGCGCAACGAGACCGTCGGCCGCGAACTGGCCGAGCGGGTCGACGCCAGCCTTGAGTCGGTGACCGGTTTTTCCCTGCGGCGGGCCGCCGCGTTTCTAACCGAGGCGCGCCAGCGCCAGAACCAGCTCGAAAACGAACTGTCGCTGGCGACGCTGGCCCTGCTGGGGATCGGGGCGCTGGCGGCGGCGCTGATCGTGCGCGGCATCGTCCGGCCGCTGCGGGCCCTGCGCGGGGCGATGCTGCATCTGGCCGGCGGCCAGCTCGACACCCCGCTGCCGGCGGGGCAGGTGGCGCGCGAGATCGCGGCGATGACCGAGGGGCTGGCGGTGTTCAAGGCCACCGCCCGCCGCCTCGCCGACCAGGGTTGGATCCGCAACGAGATCGGCCGGTTGACGATGGCCCTGCAACGGGCCGAGACGCCGCAGGCCTTTGCCGCCGCGCTGATCGGCGGGCTGGCCCCGCTGGTCGGGGCGGCGGTCGGGATGGTCCATCTGCGCGACGGCGAGCAGGGCCGGTTCCGTCCCTTCGCCGGCTATGGCTGCGGCGACGATCCGGCGGTGCTGGCGGCACAGGCGGTGGCCGGGCACGGGCTGGTGGCGCAATGCGCCGCCCAGCAGGGTCCGCTGCTGCTGACCGATCTGCCCGAGGACTATGTTGCCGTCGGGTCGGGGGTGGGGGCGGCGGTGCCCCGGCTGCTGCTGCTGGTGCCGGTGGTCAACCAGGGCGAGACCCGGGCGGTGATCGAACTGGCCGCCTTCACCCCGTTCAGCGAGTTGCACCGCGCCCTGATCGAGGCGGCGCTGCCGGTGGTGGCGCTGACCCTTGAGGTGCTGGAGCGCGGCCTGCTCGGCCAGCGCCTGCTGGAGGAATCCCGCCAGCAGGCCGAGGAACTGCGCCTGTCGCAGGAGGAGTTGCAATCCCAGAGCGAGGAATTGCGCGCCGCCAACCGCCAATTGTCGGAGCAGCGGCGCGAACTGGAACAGGCCCGCCGCCGCGCCGACCAGCGCGCCGACGATTTCGCCGCCGCCAGCCGGTTCAAGTCGGAATTCCTCGCCAACATGAGCCACGAACTGCGGACTCCGCTCAACAGCCTGCTGATCCTGTCGCACGGCCTCTGCGAGAACGCCGACGGCACCCTGACCCCCGACCAGATCGAATCCGCCCGGGTGATCCATGACAGCGGCACCCACCTGCTGCGGATGATCAACGACATCCTCGATCTGTCGAAGGTCGAGGCCGGCAAGCTCGAACTGGTCGAGACCAGCGTGCGGCCGGCCGAGATCGCCGCCGCGATCCGCCGCACCTTCGCCCCGATCGCCGGGCAGAAGCGGCTCTATTTCACCATCACCTGCGCCCCCGAGGTGCCGGCCGCGTTCGGCGGCGATCCCGGCCGGATCGAACAGATCATCACCAATCTGGTCGCCAATGCCTGCAAGTTCACCGCCCAGGGCGGGGTGACGGTGCGGCTGACCGCGCTGCCGCCCTGCGGCGAGGCGGGGGAGGGGCCGCTCGGCCGGCTGCGGGTCGAGGTGGCCGATACCGGCATCGGCATCGCCCCCGACAAGCGCGACCGCATCTTCGAGGCGTTCGAGCAGGCCGACGGCTCGATCGGGCGCCAGTTCGGCGGCACCGGGCTCGGCCTGTCGATCGCCCGCCACCTCACCGACCTGATGGGCGGCACCCTCACCGCCGACAGCGAGGAAGGGCGGGGCAGCACCTTCACCCTGGCGCTGCCGCTGCGTCCGCCGCCGGCGGCCGACGCGATGGTGGCGTCGCCCACGGTCGCCGCCACCCCGCCGGTGCCGCTGCCGCCCGCCGCCGGGGCGGGGGCGACGGTGCTGATCGTCGAGGATGACGACGATTTCGCCGCGGTGCTGTGCGATCTGGCCCAGCGGCGCGGGCTCAATCCGGTGCGGGCCGGCGACGGGGTCGAGGGGCTGGGGCTGGCCCGCCACCTGCGCCCGGCCGGGATCCTGCTCGATGTCGGCCTGCCCGGGCTCGACGGCTGGGCGGTGATGGAGGCGCTGCGCCACGACCCGCAGACCCGGGCGATTCCGGTCCATTTCCTTTCCGGCAGCCCCGAGGTCCAGCGCGGGCTGGCGGCCGGGGCGGTCGGCTTCCTGACCAAGCCGGTCGAGCGCGCCCAGCTCGACCGGGTGTTCAGCCGGCTTGGCCTCGACGGGGCGGGCGAGGGGCGGCGGGTGCTGGTGGTCGATGACGACGACGCCTTCCGGGTGGCGGTGCGGCCGCTGGTCGAAAGCGACCGGGTCGAGGTGCGCGAGGCCGCCACCGCCGGCGAGGCGCTCGACCTGCTCGGGCGCGAGCGGTTCGACTGCCTGATCCTCGATCTGATCCTGCCCGATTTCAGCGGCTTCGACCTGCTCGACCGCGCCCGCGACGCCGGGGTGGCGCTGCCGCCGGTGGTGGTCCATTCCGGGATGGAGCTGACCTTCGACCAGACCCTGCGCCTCAGGGCCTATACCGACAGCATCGTAGTCAAGGGCAGCCGGTCGCCCGAGCGGCTGGTGGACGAGGTGGCGCTGTTCCTGCACAGCGTCCAGGCCGAACCGCCGGCCGAGCCCGCCCCGGTGCGCGAGGCGCTGTTCGTCGATCGCAGCGTGCTGGTGGTCGATGACGACATGCGCAACGCCTTCGCCCTGTCCAAGCTGCTGCGCGGGCGCGGCTTCACCGTCGAGATCGCCGAGGACGGCGCCCGGGCGCTGGCCCGGCTCGAACAGGGGGCGGGGTTCGATCTGGTGCTGATGGACATCATGATGCCGGGGATGGACGGTTTTGCCGCCATCGCCGAGATCCGCCGCCGCCCCGGGCTGGCCGAGCTGCCGATCCTGGCCCTGACCGCCAAGGCGATGGCGGGCGACCGCGAGCAGTGCCTCGCCGCCGGGGCCAACGACCATCTCGCCAAGCCGATCGACATCGAGCGCCTGTTCGCCCTGATCCGGCGCTGGCTGCCCCCGCGCGGGGAGGCGCCGGCGCCATGACCCCGGACGAGGTGGCCGAGATCGAGATCGGACTGGTGCTGGAGGCGCTGTGGGCCCGCCATGGCTACGATTTCCGCCATTACGCCCGCTCCTCGCTCAAACGGCGGCTGACCGCGCTGGGCGACGCCTTCGGCCAGGGCAGCATTTCCGGCCTGATCCCCCGGCTGCTGCATCAGCCCGGCTTCCTGTCCGAGGTGCTGGCCAGCCTGTCGGTGCCGGTGACCGGGCTGTTCCGCGACCCGGCGGCGCTGGCGGCGCTGCGGCACGAGGTGATGCCCCGGCTGGCCTCCTACCCCCATCTGTCGGTGTGGCTGGCCGGCTGCGCCTCGGGCGAGGAGGCCTATTCGCTGGCGGTGCTGCTGTGCGAGGAGGGGCTGCTGGCCCGCGCCCGCATCTTCGCCACCGACATCAACGACCGCGCCCTGGCCCAGGCCGAGGAGGGGATCTATCCGCTGGCCCGGGTCGAGGCGGCCGAGGCCGATTACCGCGCCGCCGGGGGGCGGGCGCGGCTGGGCGACCATCTCCACGTCGCCTATGGCTATGCCCGGTTCCACGAGGCGTTGCGGGGGCGGATCGTGTTCGCCCACCACAATCTGGTCTCGGACGGGGTGTTCTGCGAGGCGCACCTGATCCTCTGCCGCAACGTGCTGATCTATTTCGACAGCGCGTTGCAGGGGCGGGTGCTCGGCCTGTTCGACGAGGCGCTGATCCGCGACGGCTTTCTCTGCCTCGGCAGCAACGAATCGCTGCGGGCGGCGCCGGAGGCGACCCGGTTCCGCCCGTTCGATCCCGCCGCCCGTCTGTTCATCAAGAAGGAGGCCGTCCGGTGAAGATTTCCGCGCCCCCCGCGTCTCCCGAACCGCCGCCGCCCGTCCCCCCGTCCCGGCCCGAGCCGCCGCCGCCCACCGGGGCGGAGCTGGCCGGCGCGGCGGCGCGGCCCGATCGGCGCGCCGG
>NZ_JBHUIY010000052.1:0-18606 GCF_042683125.1 Phaeospirillum tilakii | reverse complement strand
CAGCCGGCGCGGCGGCGGGGGCGCCGGCGACCGGCGCGCGCGAGGCGAGCTGGCCGGCGCGGGCCTCGGCCAGGGCGGCGGCGCGGCTCTGGCGGTAGAGGCTGCGGATCGCGGCATATTCGTCGAGCGAGGTGCGGCGCAGCTCGTTCATCGGGTCGAGCAGCGCGGCGCGGGTGTCGAGCAGATCGACCCCGGTCTGGACGTCGCTGATCACCCCGACCCCGCCGGCCTCCAGCATCGCCCCGGTCGGGCTGGCCCAATATTCGGCCACCTTGCCGGTGCCGTCGCGCAGCGAGGACGGGCCGAGGAAGGGCAGCATCAGATAGGGGCCGTCCTCGAAGCCCCACACCCCAAGGGTGATGCCGATGTCGGTCTTGTGCGGCTTGGCCCCGCCGCTGTCCGCCACCGCGTCGCGGGCGCCGAACAGGCCGAAGGTCGAATTGATCAGGAAACGGCCGAGCGAATCGGCGGCGGCGCGGGTGTTGCCCTGCAACAGGTCGTTGCCGGCGACATAGGGTTCCTGGAGGTTGGACAGGATGTTGTGGATACCCTCGCGCAGCCAGTCGGGCAAATTGTCGCGGTAGGATTCGGCCACCGGAACCATCACCGCGTCGTCGAGCGCCATGTTGACGTCGAAGATCGCCCGGTTGGTCGGCTCCAGCGGATCGTTGAGCGCCTCGATCTCGGCCCGTTCCTCGGGATCCTCCGGCAGGGTGGCGCACCCCGCCGCCATACAGACCACAGCCGCCGCCAGCAACGACGTCAGACGCATCCCGCGGACCATTCCTGTCCCTCTCCCGACCCTAGAAATGCATCCCGGAGGACGCTGCCCGATGGTTCCGTTCGCATGGGGCGGGGGGGGAAGTCAATAGATTCACGTCCCCCCCGGCGGTCGGCGCCCGGGGGGGACGGCCACCAAACCGTCAGTACATATGCTGACCGCCATTGACCGAAATCGTTGATCCGGTGATGAAATCGGCGTCGTCGGCCACCAGGAACAGCACCGCGCGGGCGATGTCCTCGGCATGGCCGAGCCGTCCGGCGGGAATCCGGGCGATGATCTTCTCCAGCACCGCCGGCGGCACCGCGCGCACCATCTCGGTATCGACATAGCCGGGGGCGATGGCGTTGACGGTCACCCCGCGCGCCGCCCCTTCCTGGGCCAGTGCCTTGGTGAAGCCGTGGATGCCCGACTTGGCGGCGGCGTAATTGACCTGGCCGTACTGCCCGGCCTGGCCGTTGATCGAGCCGATGTTGACGATGCGGCCGAAGCCGCGCTCGCGCATCGATTCGATCACCAGACGCGAGGTGTTGAAGCAGGAGGACAGGTTGGTCCGCACCACCTGCTCCCACATCTCCGGGCTCATCCGGTGCAGGGTGGCGTCGCGGGTGATGCCGGCATTGTTGACGACGATGTCGACCGGCCCGTATTCGGCGACGATCGCCGCGATCGCCGCCTCGGTGGCGGGAAAGTCGCCGACATCCCATTTGCGGGCGGGGATGCCGGTTTCCTCGGTGAATTTCGCGGCCGCCTCGTCATTGCCGCCGTAATTGGCGACGACGCGGTAGCCGGCGTCGCGCAGCGCCACCGAAATGGCGCGGCCGATGCCGCGGGTGCCGCCGGTGACCAGTGCCAAACGAGCCATGATCCGTCCTCCTGTCGTTTCCATCGTTGCCGGCTGCCGGGCGCGGCGGCTCTCGCGGCCGCCTCGCGCGCCCGGGCCGGGGGAGTCCCTCCGCCCCGGGGCGTCAGCGTTCGACGCAGAGGGCGATGCCCATGCCGCCGCCGATGCAGAGGGTGGCGAGGCCCTTGCGGGCGTCGCGGCGGCGCAGCTCGTGCAGCAGGGTGACCAGCACCCGCGCCCCCGAGGCGCCGATCGGATGGCCGAGCGCGATCGCGCCGCCATTGACGTTGACCTTGGCGGTGTCCCAGCCCATCGAGCGGTTGACCGCGATCGCCTGGGCGGCGAAGGCCTCGTTGGCCTCGATCAGGTCGAGGTCCTCCACCCGCCAGCCGGCCTTGGCCAGCGCCTTGCGCGAGGCCGGCACCGGGCCGGTGCCCATCACCTTGGGATCGACCCCGGCGGTGGCCCACGACGCGATCCGCGCCAGCGGGGTCAGGCCGCGCCGGGCCGCCTCGGCCGCGCTGGTCACCACCAGCACCGCCGCGCCGTCATTGATCCCCGAGGCGTTGCCGGCGGTGACGGTGCCGTCGGACTGGAAGGCCGGCTTCAGCTTGCCCAGCGATTCGGCGGTGGTGCCGAAGCGGGGGAATTCATCGGTGTCGAACCGGGTTTCCTGCTTCTTGACCACCACCGGCACCGGCACGATCTCGTCCTGGAAGCGGCCGGCCTTGATCGCCGCCTCGGCCTTGGCCTGGCTGGCGGCGGCGAATTCATCCTGGTCGGCCCGGGTGATGCCGTGCTCGCGGGCGACGTTCTCGGCGGTCACCCCCATGTGGTAGTTGTTGAAGATGTCGGTCAGGCCGTCATGGACCATCGTGTCGGTCAGGGTGGCCGGCCCCATCCGCACCCCGCCGCGCAGGAAGGTGGCGTGCTGGGAATTGGACATGCTCTCCTGGCCGCCGGCCAGCACCACGGTCGCGTCGCCGGCGCGGATCGCCTGCGCCGCCAGTGCCACCGCGCGCAGGCCCGAACCGCACACCTGATTGATCGTCACCGCCGTGCTTTCGACCGGCAGCCCGGCCGCCAGCGCCGCCTGACGGGCCGGATTCATCCCCTGGCCGGCGGTCAGCACCTGCCCGAGCAGCACCTCGTCCACCTCGGCCGGCGCCAGACCGGTCCGCTCCAGCGCGGCCCGCAGGGCCAGCGCGCCAAGCTGCGCGGCGGAATGCCCGGCCAGCGATCCGGAAAAGGATCCAATCGGGGTGCGGACGGCGGCCGCGATCACGATATCGGTCATGGTCCTGGACTCTCCTTCGGTGTTGTCGGGCGGTTCTGCAATCCATGATACATAAGAGACGCCTTTACGGTAATACAGCCCTGCCATTCGGTCATGCCATCGCCGTTCGATGACGGTCAAAAAAACCGGCGATGTGGGCTCCGCCCACCCCCGCCAAGGGCCGCAAGGCCCTTGGAACCCTTTGAGGGTCGGGCACGGAGCGGCCTGTCAGCTTGGGCGCGGGCGTTGGTCGCGCCCCAGAGGGGATAGCGATTAAACAATCAGGCGTGGCGGGCCAGCCAGCGGGTCAGCGGGCCGAGGCAGTCGGTGGCGGCGCGGCGGCCAACCAGCATGCCGACATGGCCGCCGGGCAGGCGCTCGATCCGCGCCCCCGCGATCCGCTCGGCCAGCGGCAGGGCCGAGGCGGCGGGAACGATGCGGTCGCGCGCCGGCACCAGCGCCAGGGTCGGCACCGTCACCGCCTCGGGCCGGACCGGCTGGCCGGCGATCCGCCAGCCGCCCCGGGCAACGCTGTTGGCGCCATACCAGCCGAGCAGGCATTCCGTCGCCACCGCCGCCGCCAGCGGCACCCCGTCATTGACCCAATCCTCGACCGCGACGAAGGCGCGCGCCCGCGCGCTGGAGCGGCGCCAGCCGGCGAAGGCGGAGAACTTGACCAAAGCGAGGCCGGGATCGCGCAGGCTGAACAGGGTTTGCAGCCCATCGACCGGCAGCGGCGCCCCGCCGGCCAGCGCCGCCGCCAGCAGCGGGCCGAGCGCCCCGGCCAGCGCCGCCTCGGCCGGATTGCCGGCGGCGAAATCGAACGGTGTCGCCAGCAGGGCCAGCGCCGCCACCCCGGCCGGACGCCGCTGGGCCAGCGCCAGCGCCAGCAGCCCGCCCATGCAATAGCCCACCAGCGCGGGCGGGCGGCCGCACAGGGCGGTGACGTGGTCGAGCATCGGCTCCAGCCGGCGGGCGACGTAATCGGTCAGGGTGAAGCCGGCCTCCTCCGGCCCCGGCGCGCCCCAATCGACCAGGAACGGCGCCAGCCCGCGCGCCGCGCAATAGCGCATCAGGCTGCGCCGCGCGGTGAGGTCGAGGATGTAGGCGCGGTTGACCAGCGAGGGGATCACCAGCAGCGGCGGGCCACCGCCCCCGGGCGGACGGTAATCGAGCAGGCGAGTGGTGCCGGCCCGCCACGCCGTCGGCGGGTCGGCCAGATCGCGGCGGTAGGGATGGCGGCGATAGGCCTCGATCCCGGCCAGGAAGGTTTCCGCCCGCCCGGCCGCCTCGACCGCCAGCGCCCGGACGAAGGCCGGGCCGGCCTCAGTCCCGGCGGCGGCGAGCCTTGCCGCCAGCTCCGCCGCCGCCCGATCGAGCGGCGGCTTCCAGGGCAGCGACCCGTGCCTCCAGAGCGGCAAGGCGGCCAGCGAGCCGGACAGGATCGCAAGCTGGATCGCCAGATGCAGCGGCAGCGGCCGCGGACCCGGGCGCGGCGGATTCAGGGGGGGAAGATGGTGCGGGCTCATCGCGGGGCGCCCTGCCCTCCTGCGGCGGGGAGTCGGAACCCGGAGCCGCCGCGCCGCCCAGCCCGGCGGTGATCAGCGCCAACCCGCGCGCCACCGCCGCGGCCACCGCCGGATCCCCGGCCAGCGCGGCCACCTGTCGCTGCCAGAGATCGAGATAGCGGCGCGCCAGTTCGGCGACGTCGGACGGCGGCTCGGTCATGGCCGCCAGTATAGAGGATTTGCCCGGCCGCGCCCACTCCCTGGAAAGAAACAGGCCCGACGCCGGCGGCTCACTCCCACCAGTCGCGCGGATCCTGGATCGGCGGCAGCGGCAGCGGCAGTTCGAGCCGCCATTCCTTCGGCAGCCCCAACACCATGATCGAGCTCATCATCCCGCGCTCGGGCCAGAACGGATGCGGGTTGTCGAAGTAATTGTTCTCGCGGAACACCGGCGCGATATGCCAATAGAGGTTGTAGTCGAGCGCCATCACATGGCTCAGCAGCGCCTCGGACAGCGGGCGGACGTCGTTTTCGAAATACAGCGCCGGGCGCAGCCGGGCGATGGTCTGGTGGGCGCTCTCGATCACCGATTTCTCGCCGCCATCGACGTCGATCTTGATCAGGGCACAGGCTTCGAGCCCGAAATCGTCGATCGCCACCTGCGCCGCCGGCCAACGGCCGCCGGTGAAATTGGGGTTGGGCGCCTCGTCCGCCCGGCCGACGAAGGCGTTGATCGGGCGAACCTGTTCCAGGTCGTTGAGAGCGAGGTTGGCGCACAGCACGTTGTAGGGCTGGGGATTGGCCTCGAAGGCGTAGACCTTGCCCTGGGTGCCGACCATCCTGGCCAGCGGCACCGTCAGATCGCCGATGTTGGCGCCGACATCGAGCACGGTCTGCCCCTCGAACACCAGGCAATTCATCAGCTCGATCTCGGCCTCGCTGTATTCGCCGTAGAGGTCGAGGCAGGTTGGCACCGGCCAATGGTGCGTCCCGCTATACATCATCCAGCCATGCCGGCACTGCTTGACCCGATACCGTCCCAAATCCATCGTCCGTCCCTTCCATTCTACCCGGGTACGCCAAAGATTGACCCCGCAACTCTCCGGGACGGATGGGCTGTTTGCAACCGCAATCTGGCGGAAGGGAACAAAACGAACGGCATGCTTATGGCTTCAGCCAATCATGCCCGAATTGGACGAGGGCGATGATCGCGCCGAGCAGCGCGATGATGCCGGCCACCCGGGCCGGCGCCGCCTTGGTCGCCGACGGGGCCGCCCGGCCGACCACCAGCGCGATCGCCAGCAAGGCTCCGGCAAACAGATAGGCGTCCATGCGGTTCCCTCCGCTGTCGTGGTTGCTTCAGGATAACACCGGTGCGGCCCGCTGGGAGCCCGAGACCGGCCTGACGCTGTCGCCGATCGGCGCGGGATCGAGACGCGCTCGACAGGCGAACCGGTTTCGGCCACCCTATCCCAATCGTGGGGTGGCGGGGATGCCATGAACCAGACGGCGGCGGTGAACACTGGCGGTGGCAACGTCATCGTTCAGGCGCAGGGAAGCGGGATCAATATCCAGATCGGCGGGCTGCCTCATCTCGCCCTGGTCCCGCACCACCGGCGAGGCCGCAGGCCGCGTCGCCTGCTGGAGGTTCTCAACGGCTTTGTCACCCAGCTTCCCCTGATCGGGCGCGAGGCGGAACTGGCCGGGTTGCAGGCGTGGCTCGACCGTCCGGCCCCGATCGCGGTCGCCGGGCTGGTCGGTGATGCCGGCAGCGGCAAATCCCGGCTGGCGATCGAACTCTGCGCCCGGGCGGACGCAGACGGCTGGCTGGCCGGCTTCCTCACCCATGCCGAACTGGACCGCTTCTTCGACAAACAGAATTCATCGGCGTGGGGATGGGACCGGCCGACCCTGGTGGTGGTGGATTACGCCGCCGCCAAGACCGCGCGGCTGAAGCAATGGCTAGAGGAACTGGCCCAGAACGACCGGGCCGAGCCCCGGCTCCGGCTGCTGCTGGTCGAGCGTCACGCCGACCCCGCCATCGGCTGGTGGAAGGATCTGGGTGCCGCGTCGAGCCCGGGAGCGGCGCCGGGGCTGGCCGACATGGTGGAGGGCGCCCCGCTGCTGCGACTGCCCGGGTTGGAGGCGGTCGAGCAGCGTCAGGCCCTGGTCGATGCGGTCAGGCAGGCCGCCACACCCCTGCTCCCCTCCCCGCCCCCCCTGGCGCCGGCCCTGGCGGAACTCGCTCGGTTGATCCGCGAGCCCCACCGGGTTTTCCTGCCCCTCGACCTGGCGATGGCCACCGTGATCGCCCTGCAGGCGGGCGATCATTCCCGGCTCGGCAAAAGCCGCCAGGAGATGGCGTTCACCCTCGCCGGGTTCGAACGGTCCCGCCTGCGGCACTTTGCCGCCGACCACCGGGTCGATCCGGCGGTGGTCGAACAGATGGCGGCCCTGGTCACCCTGGCGGGCGGCCTGTCCCGGGACGCCTTGGCCGAACAGCTCGCGGCCGAGGCCAGGACGGAAAACTGGCCGCCCTTACCGGGGGGCTTCGATTATTCCCTGCTGGAGCTGCTCCAGGCCGGCGGCGCGGACGCCCAGGCCCTGCAACCCGATCTGATCGGCGGGGCCTTCGTCCTGGCGGTGATGGAGAAGCAGACCCCGCGACAATCCGGGCCGAGGATCCTGCGCTGGTATCGCTGCTGTCCCGCAATTGCCGGCGCCTTGATCCGGCTTGGTCAGGACTTTGGTGACCTCCCGGCGGGAAAGCCGGGTCTGGATTGGTTGGGCGCGGTGGTGGGCTCGATCGAGACGACCGAGGACCTGATCGCCCTCGCCGTTCAGTTCCCCCAACAGACGGTCTCCCTGCGTGAGATTGCCACCGCCCTCACGGGCAAGATCGTCGAAGGGCTGCGTCAGCCTGCCGAAGCCGCTCCGGGCGATGAAGCCGGCTTTGCCGCTCGGGGCAGGCTTTCTGGTTGGCTCAACAACCTGTCGAACCGCCTGTCCGACCTTGGCCGTCGCGAGGAGGCGCTGGCGGCAATCAACCAAGCGGTCGAGATCCGGCGTGCGTTGACGGCGGCACGTCCCGACGCCTTCACCCCGGACCTCGCAGGGTCGCTCAACAACCTGTCGAACCGCCTGTCCGACCTCGGCCGTCGCGAGGAGGCGCTGGCGGCAAGCGACGAAGCGGTGGAACTATACCGGTCGCTGGCGGCAGCGCAGCCCGACGCCTTCACCCCGAACCTCGCCCATTCCCTCAACAACCGGTCGATCCGCCTGTCCGCCCTCGGCCGTCACAAGGCGGCGCTGGCGGCAAGCGACGAAGCGGTAAACCTGTACCGGTCGCTGGCGGTGGTGCGGCCAGACGCCTTCAACCCGGACCTCGCAAGGTCCCTCAACAACCAGTCGAACTGCCTGTCCGCCCTCGGTCGGCGCGAGGCGGCGCTGGCGGCGAGCGACGAAGCGGTCAAGATCCGGCATGCGTTGGCGGCGGCGCGCCCCGACGCCTTCACCCCGGACCTCGCAAGGACCCTCAACAACCAGTCGAACTGCCTGTCCGCCCTCGGCCATCGCGAGGCGGCGCTGGTGGCGAGCAACGAAGCGGTCGAGATTTGGCGTGCGTTGGCGGCGGCGCGGCCCGACGCCTTCAACCCGGACCTCGCAAGTTCCCTCAACAACCTGTCGAACCGCCTGTCCGACCTCGGCCGGCGCGAGGCGGCGCTGGCGGCGATCGACGAAGCGGTGGGGCTGTACCGGACGCTGGCGGCGGCGCGTCCCGACACCTTCAACCCGGACCTCGCCCGGTCCCTCAACAACCTGTCGAACCGCCTGTCCGGCCTCGGCCGTCGCGAAGTAGCGCTGGCGACAATCGACGAAGCGGTAGCGATCCGGCGTGCATTGGCGGCGACGCATCCCGATGTCTTCACCCCGGACCTCGCAAGGTCCCTCAACAACCTGTCGAACCGCCTGTCCGACCTCGGCCGGCGCGAGGCGGCGCTGGTGGCGAGCGACGAGGCGATGGGGCTGTACCGGACGCTGGCATCGGCGCGTCCCGACGCCTTCAACCCGGACCTCGCCAGCTCCCTCAACAACCTATCGAACCGGTTGTCCGACCTCGGCCGTCGTGAGGCGGCGCTGGCGGCAAGCGACGAAGCGGTGGGGCTGTTTCGGTCGCTGGCGGCAGAACGTCCCGATGCCTTCACCCCGGACCTCGCAAAGTCTCTCAACAACCTATCGAACCGCTTGTCCGACCTCGGCCATCGTGAGGCGGCACTGGCGGCGAGCGACGAAGCGGTAGGACTGTTCCGGTCGCTGGCGGCAGTACGTTCCGATGCCTTCACCCCGGACCTCGCTAGGTCCCTCCACAATTTGTCGAACAGCCTGTCCGACCTCGGCCGTCGTGAGGCGGCGCTGGCGGCGAGCGACGAGGCGGTGGCGATCCGGCGCGCGCTAGCGGCAGCGGGTCCCGACGCCTTCACCCCGGACCTCGCAAGGTCCCTCAACAACCTGTCGAACCACTTATCCGCCCTTGGCCGTCACGAGGCGGCGCTGGCGGCAAGCGACGAAGCAGTGGGGCTGTACCGGTCGCTGGCAGAAGCACGTCCCAACGCCTTCACCCCGGACCTCGCAAAGTCTCTCAACAACCTATCGAACCGCTTGTCCGACCTCGGTCATCGTGAGGCGGCGCTGGCGGCGAGCGACGAAGCGGTGGGACTGTTCCGGTCGCTGGCGGCGGTACGTTCCGATGCCTTCACCCCGGACCTCGCAAGGTCCCTCCACAATTTGTCGAACCGCCTGTCCGACCTCGGCCGGCGCGAGGCGGCGCTGGTGGCGATTGAGGAAGCGGTGGGGCTGTATCGGCCGCTGGCGGCGGGGCGGCCCAACGCCTTCACCCCGGACCTCGCCCGATCCTTGTCTGTCTCGGCCAATGTTCTGGAAGCAAACGGCGACACCGCCACCGCGATCGAGCGCGACCGAAGCGCCATCTTGGCCCTGACCCCCTTCGTCCTAGCTGTGCCGCCGGCTTTCGCCGGTCTGATGCGGGCGATGGTTCAGGGGTACCGTCGCCGCAGCGAAAGCAGCGGAAGCGAGCCGGATGCCGCCCTGCTGGCACCGATCGCCGAAATTTTCCAACGCTTGCAACAGGAGGAGGGCAATGATGGAGACGACGGCCTTGGTGACGGCGGCGTTTGACCTGCTGGCCCCGTATGCCAGCCAGGCCGGAGGGATTCTGGCGGGCAAGGCGGCCGAGGGTGTTGCCGCGCAAGCGGTGAAGCTGTGGGGCTGGCTGACCGGGAAGATTGCCCCCGGTGTCGAAGGCCACGCCGCCCTGGAGCGCTACAGCCAGACTCCCGATGACCCGCGGCGCCGCACCGCCGCCGAACTGGCGGTGGAGGATTTCCTGACCGCCCACCCCGATTCGCTCGCCGAGCTGCGGGCCTTGCTGGCCGAGGCCGGGGTGACGGTGACCGAGGTGACCCAGACGATGACCGTCACCGGCCACGGCAACAAGCCGGTGCAGGTCTCGGGCAGCGACATCCGCGTCAAGATCGGGTAGCGGTCGAAGACCCGAAGGGCAAAGCGCCAAGCGGCTCCCAGGGATGCGCGGATCAAGTCCGCGCATGACGGAAAGGTGCGGAGGGGACCATATCCGCGTCACGCTCGGGGAGCGGCCAGAGACCCGGGGGCCAGGAAGGGCAAGGCGCCACGCGGCTCCATCGATGCGCGGATCAAGTCCGCGCATGACGGAAAGGGGCGGAGGGGGCCATATCCACGTCAAGCTCGGGGCGCGGCCGGAGACCCGGGGGCCGGGAAGGGCAAGGCGCCACGCGGCTCCCATCGATGCGCGGATCAAGTCCGCGCATGACGGAAAGGGGCGGAGGGGACCATATCCGCGTCACGCTCGGGGAGCGGCCAGAGACCCGGGGGCCAGGAAGGGCAAGGCGCCAAGCGGCTTCCATCGATGCGCGGATCAAGTCCGCGCATGACGAAAAAGAATCCACGAAAAAACCGCTTGACCATCGCACAGGGATGGTGTTGACTTCCGTTCACGCCACCACTGCGCCCGGATGAAACCCTCATCCGGGCGTTTGGCGTTTTCCCCCTTCCCTGCCGCGAGAGTCCATGCCGACCGACACCGAGCCCGATCCGGGGCGGGGGCGGCGCGAGGGCGAGTCCGGCGATGACGAGGAAACCCTCGCCGCGCTGGCCGCCACCGCCGACCCCGCCGAGCGGATGCGGCTGATGGCCGCCCTGATGATCAGCCGCGCGCTGGCCGCCCGCGAGGGCGACGGCCGCGACGCCGACAGCCGGATCGCCAGCGCGATCCGCGCCGCCGCCACCGCCACCCGCGTCGAACTGGCCGCCCGCAAGGCCCAGAGCGCGGCCGGCGAATCCGATCAATCCCTTGCCGCCCGGCTGGCCCGGGCCAAGCAGCGTCTCGACCGGGAGAAGCCATGAGCGACGCTCTGTTCGCGCTGGCCGCCGATTGCGCGCTCGACCCGCTGCGCTGGGCCCGCGCCGCCTGGGACTGGGGGCGCGGGCCGCTGGCCGCCAAACCGGGGCCGCATCCCTGGCAGGCCGAGATCCTGGCCGCGATCCGCGACCACCTCGCCGACCCCGCCACCCGCTACCAGCCCTGTCAGATCGCCGTCGCCTCCGGCCACGGCATCGGCAAGTCGGCACTGATGGGGATGTTGTCGAACTGGGCGCTGTCCTGCCATGTCGGCGCCCGCATCCTCACCACCGCCAACACCGAGGCGCAGTTGCGCACCAAGACCGGGCCGGAGATCCGGCGCTGGTTCGGGCTGTCGCTGACCGCCCCCTGGTTCGATGCCGGCGCCACCGCGATCAAGGCGCGCGACCCGGCCCAGGCCGAGGGCTGGCGCCAGGATTTCGTCTCCTGGTCGGCCACCAACACCGAGGCCTTCGCCGGGCTGCACAACCAGGGAAGGCTGGTGATGCTGCTGTTCGACGAGGCCTCCAACATCGACGACAAGGTGTGGGAGGTGGCCGAAGGCGCCCTGACCGACGCCGACACCATCCTGATCTGGGTGGTGTTCGGCAATCCCACCCGCAATTCCGGCCGCTTCCGTGAATGTTTCCGCCGCTATCGCCATCGCTGGCTCAACCGCCAGATCGATTCGCGCACCGTCCCCGGCACCAACCTCGCCAAGATCGAGCAATGGCGGCTCGATCATGGCGAGGACAGCGATTTCTTCAAGGTTCGGGTCCGGGGCGAGTTCCCCTCGCAATCGAGCCGCCAGTTCATCGCCGAAACCGATGTCGAGGCGGCGCGCGGCCGGGTGTTACGCTCCGGGCAATACGCCTTCGCCCCGGTGATCCTGGGGGTCGATCCGGCCTGGACCGGCGAGGACGAGTTCGTCATCGCCCTGCGTCAGGGGCTGGCCGGGCGAATCATCGCCAATTTCGCCCACAATGACGACGACGTGGCGATGGCCAACCTGATTGCCCGGCTGGAGGATCAGCATCGCGCCGACGCGGTGTTCATCGATGCCGGCTTTGGCACCGGCATCGTCAGCGCCGGCAAGGCGCTGGGGCGGGCGTGGCGGCTGGCGTGGTTCTCCGGCCACAGTCCCGACCCCGGCTGTCTCAATCTGCGCGCCTTCCTGTGGCGCGAGATGCGCGACTGGCTGAAGCAGGGCGGCGCGATCGAAGCCGGCGACCGGGTGCTGGCCCAGGACCTGACCGGGCCGGAAACGGTGGCCCGGCTCGACGGCAAGATCCAGCTGGAGGGCAAGGAGGCGATGAAAAGCCGTGGCCTGCCCTCCCCCAACCGCGCCGACGCGCTGGCGCTGACCTTCACCGCCCCGGTGCGGCGCGGCCCCGCCGCCGCTCCCACCTTCGCCGCCGACGGGCGCGACGACGAAATCTGAGCGGGCGCCGCCCGCACCCGCCAAGGGCCGCGGGCCCTTGGATCCCTTTCCTTTGCCGCCTGTCGCCTGTCGCCGCCGTCGTCCCCCTCGGCCGGCGCCGGGTGCTGCGTGGGGAAACGGGCCTTGCGGCCCTTGGCGGGTGTGGGCGGCGCCCACGTCTTTTTTTCTCACCACAGGAGCATCCGATGGGACTGTTCGATTCGGGTTCGTCGATCTCGGCGCCGAGCGTGGCGACGGTGACCGCGACCAAGGCGGCGAGCTATGCCGACGGCGCGGCGCAGGACGCCTATGCCTCCTCCCGCAAGCGTTATGCCGGCGCCGGCACCGCCAGCACCATCCTGACCAGCGGCGAGGGCGATGCCGCCCCGGTCGGCACCGCCAAGAAAAGCCTGCTGGGGCAATGAGGATGGATCCGCGCGAGATCCGCCGCGCCTGCCTGGGCCGGCTGGAGGCGTTGGCGCAGGAACGCGAGTCGTGGGTCGCCCATTGGCGCGACGTGTCCGACACCATCCTGCCCCGGCGCGGCCGCTTCCTGGTCGGCGACCGCAACAAGGGCGCCCGCCGCAACCGCAAGATCATCGACAACACCGGCACCCTGGCGCTGCGCACCATGGCCGCCGGGCTGATGAGCGGGATCACCAGCCCGGCGCGGCCGTGGTTCCGCCTCGCCCCGCAATCGCCGGCCCTGGCCCGCGACGACAGCGTCCAGCGCTGGCTGGCCGACGTCGAGGCGATGCTGCGCGAGATCTTCAGCGCCTCCAACGCCTATGACGCGCTGGCGGCGGTCTATGAGGAGCTGGCGGCGTTCGGCACCGCCACGATGCTGGTCTATCCCGATTTCGACGACGTGATCGCCTGCGAGACCCTCACCGCCGGGCAATATTACCTCGCGGCCGGGGCGAACGGGCGAATCGACAGCCTGTACCGGGTCTACAGCCTCAGCGTCGGCCAGTTGGTCGAGCAGTTCGCCCCGGCCGGCCCCACCGGCGCTCGTGACTGGAGCGCCGTCTCGCCCGCGACGCGGACCCTGTTCGACAACAACCGCCGCGATGCCTGGGTCGAGCTGGTCCAGGCGATCGAGCCCAACCCCCACCACCGCCCCGGCCCGGGGCCGGCCTGGCGCAAGCCGTGGCGTTCGGTCTGGATCGAAAAAGGGGGGCCGGACGACCGGCTGCTGCGGCTGTCCGGCTTCGACGAATTCCCGGCGATGTGCCCGCGCTGGAACCTGACCGCGCCCGACATCTACGGCACCAGCCCGGCGATGGACGCGCTCGGCGATGTCGAGCAGCTCCAGGCCCAGGAGAAGGACAAGTCGCTCGCCATCCAGAAGATGGTCAAGCCGCCGCTCAACGTGCCGGCCAACCTGCGCGGCAATTCGGTGGTCAACCCGCTGCCCAACGGCACCACCTTCTATGACCTCGCCGGGGGGCCGGCCCCGCCGGTGGCGACGCCGCTCTATCAGGTCCAGCCCCGGCTCGACGAGATGCAGCGCGACATGGACCGGGTGCGGCAGCGGATCCGCGACGCCTTCTACGTCGATCTGTGGCTGATGATCAGCCAGATCGACCGCGCCGGGGTCACCGCCACCGAGATCGACGCCCGCCGCGAGGAAAAACTGCTGATGCTGGGGCCGGTGCTGGAACGGCTGCATCACGAGTTCCTCGACCCGCTGATCGACCGCGTCTTCGCCATCGCCAGCCGGGCCGGACTGCTGCCGCCGCCGCCGCCGGCCCTGGCCGGGCAGCGGCTGCGGGTGCGCTATGTCTCGATGCTGGCCCAGGCCCAGCGCGCGGTGGCAACCGGGGCGATCGAACGGCTGTGCGGCTTCGCCGGCAGCCTCGCCGCCGCCGACCGCAGCGTGCTCGACCGGATCGATTTCGATCAGGCGCTGGAAAGCTACGCCGAGGCGATCGGAGTCGATCCCCGCCTGCTCCGCCCCGACGAGGCGGTCGCCACCCGCCGCGCCCAGCGCCAGCAGAACGAGCGCCAGGCCGATGGCCTGGAGACGGTCGAACTGGCCGCCCGCTCGGCCGAGGTGCTGTCGCGGATCGATACCGGCCACCGCAGCGCCCTGACCGACATCCTCGCCAACGTCACCGGCGCCCTGCCATGAGCGGCCCGCCCACTTTCGCCGCCGAGGCCCCCCGCCCGGCCCGGCCCAGCCCGGAGGACGAAGACCTCGCCTGGCTGCTGAGCCGGCCCGAGGGACGGCGGGTACTGCGCCGCCTGCTCGGCCGCACCGGGCTGTTCGCCGCCAGCTTCAGCCCCGATCCGCTGACCCTGGCCTATCGCGAGGGCGGCCGCGCCGTCGGACTCGCCCTGGTGGCGATGATCGGCGCCGCCGCCCCCGAGCGGCTGGCCGAATTGCTGGTCGAGACCCCGTCCGCCTGACAGGCGGGCTCCCGCCCGCACCCGGCCGGGGCGATGCCCCGGACCCCCTTCTTTTTTGAAAACAAAGGGGGTTTGGGGCATCGCCCCAAGCGGGGCCGGGGCGGCAGCCCCGTAGTTTTTCCCCACAGGAGTTGTTGCCATGACCGAACCCCCTGCCCCATCAGCCGAACCGGCCGCCGAGCCGGCGCCCGCGCCGGCGGCTTCCTATGACGATCTGGTGCTGCCGGAGGGGCTGAGCCCCGATGCCGAGACCGGCGCCGCCTTCCGCAGCCTCGCCGCCGAGGCCGGGCTCAGCCGCGACACCGCCCAGAAGCTGGTCGATCTCCAGGCCGGGCTGATCCGCAAGCAGGGCGACGCCGCCCGCGACACCGCCCGGGCCTGGGCCAAGGACGCCGCCGCCGATGCCGAATATGGCGGGGCCGATTTCGCCCGCAACGCCGGCATCGCCCGGCAGGCGTTGCAGGCCTTCGCCACCCCGGCGCTGGTCGAGCTGCTCGACAACAGCGGGCTCGGCAATCACCCCGAGCTGATCCGCGCCTTCTACCGCGTCGGCAAGGCGATGGCGGAAGACGGCCGGGTCGGCGGCAGCGCCGCCCCCCGCCCCGACCGCCTCGCCGCCCTTTATCCCACCATGGTTCCCAAGGAGTAACCGATGGCCACCCTCGTCTCCACCAACCCGACCCTGGCCGACCTCGCCAAGGCGCTCGATCCCGACGGCTCGATCGCCCAGGTGGTCGAGATCCTGTCCCAGGTCAACGAGATCCTCGACGACATGACCTTCGTCGAAGGCAACCTGCCGACCGGGCACCGCACCACCATCCGCGCCGGCCTGCCCCAGCCCACTTGGCGCAAGCTGTATGGCGGCGTCCAGCCGACCAAGTCCACCCGGGTCCAGATCACCGATTCCTGCGGCATGCTCGAAGCCTATGCCGAGGTCGACAAGGCGCTGGCCGACCTCAACGGCAACACCGCCGCCTTCCGCCTGTCCGAGGACAAGGCCCACATCGAGGGGATGAGCCAGGAAGTGGCCCAGACCCTGTTCTACGGCAACGAGGGCACCGAGCCCGAAGCCTTCACCGGCCTCGCCCCGCGCTACAATTCGCTGTCGGCCGAGAATGCCGACAACATCGTCAATGCCGGCGGCACCGGCGCCGACAACAGCTCGATCTGGCTGGTGGTGTGGGGGCCGGACACCTGCCACGGCATCTATCCCAAGGGCTCGCAGGCCGGGCTGCGCCACAAGGATCTCGGCGAGGTCACCATCGAGGACGTCGATGGGCTGGGCGGGCGGATGCAGGCCTACCGCACCCACTACCGCTGGGATGTCGGCCTGACCTTGCGCGACTGGCGCTACGTCGCCCGCATCGCCAACATCGACGTGTCCGACCTTTCCACCCTCGCCAACACCAAGAACCTGCTGACCTGGATGATCCAGGCCAGCGAGCGGATCCCGGTGCTCGGGCGCGGGCGGGCCTGCTGGTACATGAACCGCACCCTGCGCGAGAAGCTGCGGCTCGGCATCGTCGAGAAGATCGCCGACGGGCTGAGCTGGGAAACCGTCGCCGGCAAGCGGGTGATGGTGTTCGACGACATCCCGGTCCGGCTCAGCGACGTCCTCCTCAATACCGAAACCGTCGTGTCGTAAGGAGCTGCCGCGATGATCCTCGACCAACGCACCCAGTTCTGCGCCGCCACCGCCCTCAATACCGGGGCGGCCGGCAGCACCCTGCTCGGCAATGTGATCGATCTCGGCCGGAACGGGCTCGATCTCGGCGGCGGCGAGCCGCTGTGGCTGGTGATCCAGGTCGCCGCCACCGCCACCAGCGCCGGCGCCGCCACCGCCAGCTTCAAGCTGGTCTCCGACGCCCAGCCGGCCATCGCCACCGACGGCAGCGCCACCGTTCATCTCGTCACCGATCCCCAGCCGGTCGCCAGCCTGACCGCCGGCCGGCGGGTCTGCGTCCTCGCCTTGCCGCCCGGGCGCTATGAACGCTATCTCGGCCTGCTTCAGCTCACCGCCACCGCCGCCTTCACCGGCGGGGCGATCCACGCCTTCCTCACCACCGCCCCCGAGGCGTGGCAGGCCGCCGCCGACGCCTGATCGCGTCGGCCGGGCTCCGTCCCGACCCGGCCCGGGCCGGGCGGAGCCCGTCTGTCCCCTTCCCGTTCGGAGAAACGCCGATGCCCCGCTACCGTCTCACCGCCGACGCCTTCATCGCCGGCAGCCGCCGCCGCAAGGGCGAGATCGTCTCCCATGACGGTCCCGCCGGCCGGGCGATGGAGCCGCTCCCGCCCGAGGCCGAGCCCGAGCCCGTCCCGCCGCCCGCCCGCGCCGGGGGCAAGGGCCGGGCCAAGGCCACCCCCGCCGGCGGGGCCTGACGGCGATGGCCGTCTCGCCCGTCGCGCTGTGCAACCTCGCCCTGGTCCGCCTGGGCGGGGCGACCATCGCCGCGCTCGACGAGGGCTCGAAGGAAAGCATCCTCTGCGCGCTGCTGTTCGAGCCCTCGCGCGACGCCACGCTGCGCGACCATCCCTGGAACTTCGCCACCCTGCGCCGCACCCTGGCCGATACCGGCGCCAGCGTCGCCCCCTGGGCCCACACCTACGCCTATCCCGCCAATTGCCTGTTCGCCCGCGAGATCGTCAATCCGCGCGGCCGGCAGGCCCCGCCGGTGCCGTTCGAGGTGGCCGGCGACGGCGCGGCCGGCCGGGTGATCCACACCGATCTGGCCCCGGCGGTGCTGCTCTACACCGCCCGCGTCACCGACCTCGCCGCCTGCGATCCGCTGTTCCTCGAAGCCTTTTCCTGGAAGCTGGCCGCTGAACTGGCGATGCCGCTCGCCAACAACAAGACCCTGATGGACATGGCCCAAAGCCAGTATGCCCGCCTGCTGAGCGTGGCCCGGGCCTGCGACGGCAACGAAGGCAGGACCGAGCCGGCCGGCGCCGCCGACTGGATCCTGTGCCGTACCGGGGAACAGCGGGGGTGAACGGAATCAGTGACCGAGCAGCTTGGCCAGGCCGAACATCGCCCCCAGCACCAGCGTGGCGTTGATCACCACCGCGCCGAGGATCGTCTTCATCAGATCCGAGCGCACGGTGGCGATCTCGTCCTTCAACTCGGCGCGCACCGAGGCGATGTCGTCTTTCAGTTCGGCGCGGAGCGAGGCGATGTCGTCCTTCAGTTCGGCACGCACCGAGGCGATGTCGTCCTTCAGTTCGGCGCGGAGCGAGGCGATCTCCTCCTTCATTTCGGAACGAAGGGCCGCGACGTCGGCCTTCAGTTCGGCCTTGGCCTCGATCAGGTCGGCCTTGCTCGCCGCCTGGGTGTCCATGAACTCGGCCAGCGCCTCGACCTGCTCGGCCGAGAAGCCAACCTTCTGCAATTTGAGCACCGCCGTCGCGCTCATCGCCATCCCTCGTTCGATCGCTTGAGCGATCCTACCACAACCCGGCGCCCCGCCGCGAGGTTCCGCCCATGACCCAACGCCTGTTCCAGCCCTCGTTCGCCGGGGGCGAGCTGTCGCCCGCGCTGTATGCCCGGGTCGATCTCGGCAAGTACGCGGTCGGCCTGCGCAAATGCCGCAACTTCATCGTCCACCGCACCGGCGGCGTCTCCAACCGCGCCGGGTTCGAATTCCTCGGCGCCGTCGCCGACGAGAGCGTCGCCCCCACCCTGATCCCGTTCCGCTTCAACAACACCTCCCAGGTCTGTCTGCTGGAGTTCGGCGAGAAGACGATGCGGATCTGGTACCGGGGCGGGCTGGTCGAGGACGCCTCGGGCAAGGTGGTGACGGTCGCCAGCCCCTATACCGCCGCCGAGGCCGCCGAACTGTCCCACGCCCAGTCGGGCGACGTGATCTATCTCGCCCATCCCGCCCATCCGCCGCGCAAGCTGGCGCGCAGTT
>NZ_JBHUIY010000051.1:0-19487 GCF_042683125.1 Phaeospirillum tilakii | reverse complement strand
CTCGCCGCCGAGCCCCTGCCCGCCGGCCGGCCCGAGCCGCGCAGCCGCTACCGCGATCGCGACGAACGCGGCCGGGGCCGCCGCCGGGGCCGGATCGACGAACTGGGGATCGGCGAGATGCTGCATGCCGACGACGTGATCGGCTTCGGCGATCACGTGCCCGACTTCATCCTGATCCAGATCCCGCTGCCGACCCGGACCACCTCGCGCGACGAGGACGAGGCCGAGGACGAGGGCGAGGTCGAGATCGAGCCGGCGGTCGAGGCCGCTGGCGACGCGGTGGAAGCGGACGCTCCCACCGCCTGACCGCCCGCGCGACCGGACGGGAACGGGGGGGGACGGACTGCGGATCGACAAGTGGCTGTGGTTCGCCCGGCTCTGCAAGACCCGCTCGCTGGCGGCGACCCTGGTCGCGGCCGGCGAGATCACCCTCAATGACCATCCGGTCACCCGCCCGGCCCAGCCGGTGCGGGTCGGCGACCGGATCGACCTGCCGGTCGGCAACGGCCGCCACCGGCGGCGGGTGAGCGTGCTGGCCCTGGCCGAGCGGCGCGGCCCGGCGGCCGAGGCGCAACAGCTCTATTGCGAATTGGAATTTAGACGCGTACCCGCCCTTCCCCCCGCGGAAGAGTGAGCCGGCCCCGCCCCGACGGGGGAGACGGTCACGGCGGATGATCGCCATGCTTGACCCGCCGGCCCGGCCTCGGCGAAAACAGGCGGCGGGAGACGGTTCTCCCGCTGGCGGAAAGGGCGAAGGCGCATGCACATCCCAGGCGCGACCGGTGCGGGTGAGACCACCCCCGGCCCCTATGATCTGCGCCGGGCCACCGAATCCGCCGCCCGCGCCGCCTATGACTGGATCGGGCGCGGCGACCGCACCCTGGCCGACGACGCGGCGGTGGCGGCGATGGCCGCCCGGCTCGAACAGCTTGGCCTCGACGCGGTGCTGACCATCGGCGAGGGCCCGCGCGAGGAAATCTCCACCCTCTATCACGGCCAGCGCTTCGGCGAGCCCTCCCGCCCGCCGCGCTGGGAAATGGTGGTCGATCCGCTCGAAGGCACCAGCTTCCTTGCCAGGGGAATGACCAACGCGATGGCGGCGGTGGCGCTGGTGCCGCATGGCAGCCTCGACGTGCTGGCCCCGGCCCGCTACATCGAGAAACTGGTGGTGCCGCCGGCCGCCTGCGGCCGGGTCGATCCCGCCGCCCCGGTGGCGGAGCGGCTGCGCCAGCTTGGCCGCGCCCTGGGCAAACCGATCCTCGACCTGACCATCTATGTGATCGAACAGCCGCGCAACCGCGCCCTGGTCGAGGCGATCCATCAGGCCGGCGCCCGCGTCGCGCTGTACCCCGCCGGCGACCTGGCCGGGGCGCTGATGGCCGCCACCCCGGACTCCGGCATCGACGCGCTGATGGGCACCGGCGGGGTGCCGGAAGGAATGCTGGCGGCGATCGCGATCCGGGCGATGGGCGGCGGCTTCTTCGCCCGCATCGACCCGCAACTGGCCAGCGAGCAGCAGGCGGTCGAAGCGGCCGGCCTCGACCTCAGCCGCTGGCACCGGCTGGAAAATCTGGTCCGCTCCGATCAGGCGATCTTCTGCGCCACCGGCATCACCACCGGCCTGCTGCTCGACGGGGTCGAGCGCCAGCCCGGCGCCGAACTGACCCACAGCCTGCTGATCGGCGGCCCGGCCGGCCATCGCCAGCGCCTGACCAGCTGGCACCGCCGCGAGCCCGACCCGGCCCCCGCCTGACCCGGCGCCCCCTTGAAGCAGGTCCAGGAGCCGCCGGCTCCGGACGGGTGTGGGCAGAGCCCACGTTTTTAAGCTTTCTTTCCCCGGCACTTCCTGTTTTTGTCCCCTCCCCCCGCTGTCGATGAGGATCGTGCGATGACTTCCCCCGCCGAGATGGCCAATGCCATACGTTTCCTGACCATGGATGCCGTCGAGGCGGCGCAATCGGGCCACCCCGGCATGCCGATGGGGATGGCCGACGTCGCCACCGTGCTGTTCACCCGCTTCCTCAAGTTCGACGCCAGCCGGCCCGACTGGGCCGACCGCGACCGCTTCGTGCTGTCGGCCGGACACGGCTCGATGCTGCTCTACGCGCTCGGCTACCTGACCGGCTATCCCGACCTGTCCGACATCGCCGAACTGCGCAATTTCCGCCAGCTGGGCGCCCGCACCGCCGGCCACCCCGAGCATGGCCACGTCGCCATCGCCGAAACCACCACCGGGCCGCTCGGCCAGGGCATCGCCAACGCGGTCGGCTTCGCGCTGGGCGAGCGGATGCTGGCGGCGCGCCACGGCGATCTGGTCGATCACCACACCTATGTCATCGCCGGCGACGGCTGTCTGATGGAGGGGATCAGCCAGGAGGCGATCTCGCTCGCCGGCCATTGGCGGCTGTCGAAGCTGATCGTGCTGTGGGACGACAATCACATCTGCATCGACGGCGACACCGCGCTGTCGGGCTCGGATGACCAGCTCGCCCGCTTCGCCGCCTCCAACTGGGACGTGGCGCGGGTCGATGGCCACGACCATGAGGCGATCGCCCAGGCGATCGCGGCGGCGCGCGCCAGCGACCGCCCCAGCCTGATCGCCTGCCGCACCACCATCGGCCGGGGCGCGCCCTCCAAGGGCGGCACCGAGAAGGTCCACGGCGCCCCGCTCGGCGCCGAGGAGATCGCCGCCGCCCGCCGCGCCCTGGCCTGGCCGCACGCGCCGTTCGAGATCCCGGCCGAGATCCTGGCCGCGTGGCGCGCCGCCGGCCGCCGGGGCGCCGAGGCCCGCGCCGCCTGGGAAGCGAAGCTCGCCGCCGCCCCCGGCCGCGCCGCGTTCGAACAGGCGCTGACCAACCCGCTGCCCGAGGGCTGGCGCGACGCCGTGCTGGCGTTCAAGCGCAAGATCGCCGCCGAACAGCCGAAATGGGCCACCCGCAAGGCCAGCCAGCAGGCGCTGGAGGTGCTGACCGAGGCGATCCCGGCGCTGATCGGCGGCTCGGCCGACCTGACCCATTCCAACCTGACCGTCACCAAGGCGACCAAGTCGGTGACGCCGGAGGATTTCTCCGGCCGCTACCTGCATTACGGCGTGCGCGAGCACGGCATGGCCGCGATCATGAACGGCCTCGCCTTGCATGGCGGCTTCATCCCCTATGGCGGCACCTTCCTGATCTTCGCCAACTATCTGTGGCCGGCGCTGCGGATGAGCGCGATGATGCAGCAGCGGGTGCTGTACGTGCTGACCCATGATTCGATCGGGCTGGGCGAGGACGGCCCGACCCATCAGCCGATCGAGACCCTGGCCGCCCTGCGCGCCACCCCGGGCGTGCTGGTGTTCCGCCCCTGCGATCCGGTCGAGACGATCGAGGCCTACGAGGCGGCGCTGGAGGCCCAGGGGCCGAGCGTGCTGGCGCTGTCGCGCCAGAATCTGCCGACGCTGCGCACCATCCATTCCGACGACAACCTGACCCGCTGCGGCGGCTACATCCTGGCCGAGGCCGATCTGGAGGAGCGCAAGGTGACCCTGATCGCCACCGGCTCGGAAGTGTCGCTGGCGCTGGAGGCCAAGGACCTGCTGGAGGCCCAGGGGATCGGCACCGCGGTGGTGTCGCTGCCCTGCTGGGAACTGTTCGAACGCCAGACGAAGGAGTATCGTTCCGCCGTGCTGGGGGAAGGCACGGTGCGGGTCGCGGTCGAGGCGCTCGGCACCTTCGGTTGGGAACGCTGGGTCGGAACCGAGGGGGCGGTGATCGGGATGACCGGCTTCGGCGCCTCGGGCCCGGCCCCCGCCCTTTATCAGCATTTCGGGATCACCGCCCAGGCGGTGGCCGACGCCGCGCTGGCCCGCCTGTGACGGCCCGGGCCACCGAGGCGCAACCTAACTAAGGAGACCGTTGGTATGTCGCTCGTTTCGCTGCGCCAGCTGCTCGACCATGCCGCCGAGCACGGCTACGGCATCCCCGCCTTCAACGTCAACAACATGGAGCAGGTCAAGGCGATCATGGAGGCCGCGGCGGCCACCGACAGCCCGGTGATCCTCCAGGCCTCGGCCGGCGCCCGCAAATATGCCGGCGAGGCCTTCCTGCGCCACCAGATCCTTGCCGCGCTCGAAGCCTATCCGCAGATCCCGATCTGCATGCATCAGGATCACGGCACCTCGCCGTCGGTCAATGTCCGCGCCATCCAGTCCGGCTTCTCCTCGGTGATGATGGACGGCAGCCTGAAGGAAGACGGCAAGACCCCGGCCGACTGGGCCTACAACGTCGCCGTCACCCGCCAGGTGGTCGACATCGCCCATGCCTGCGGCGTGTCGGTCGAAGGCGAACTGGGCTGCCTCGGCTCGCTCGAAACCGGCACCGCCGGCGAGGAGGACGGGGTCGGCGCCGAGGGCAAGCTCGACCATTCCCAGCTGCTGACCGACCCCAACGAGGCGGCCGAGTTCGTCAAGCAGACCGGGGTGGACGCGCTGGCGATCGCCATCGGCACCAGCCACGGCGCCTACAAGTTCACCCGTCCGCCGACGGGCGACGTGCTGGCGATCTCGCGGGTCAAGGAGATCCACGCCCGCATCCCCAACACCCATCTGGTGATGCATGGTTCCAGCTCGGTGCCGCAGGACTGGCTGAAGATCATCAACGATCACGGCGGCGCGCTCGGCGAGACCTACGGCGTGCCGGTGGCCGAGATCGTCGAGGCGATCAAGTACGGCGTGCGCAAGGTCAACATCGATACCGACCTGCGGATGGCCTCGACCGGGGCGATCCGCAAGTTCTTCGTCGATGAGCCGAAGAAGTTCGATCCGCGCGACTACTTCAAGCTGACCATCAAGGCGATGAGCGGGATCTGCAAGGAACGCTACGAGGCGTTCGGCGCCGCCGGCAACGCCAGCAAGATCAAGGTAATCGGGCTTGAGGCGATGACCGCCCGCTACGCCAGCGGCGAACTGGCCCCGAAGATCGCCTGACCCCTGCCGGGCTGCCGCCCGGACCCGCCTGGAGGCTGGCGCCTCCAGACCTCCCCCTTTTTTGGGGGGTCCGGGGCCTCGCCCCGGGCGGGTTCGGGCGGCAGCCCGATCCTGTTTCCACCTCCCCCGTCCGGAAAGCCCCGCCCATGCCCGTCAAGATCGCCCCCAGCATCCTGTCCGCCGATTTCGCCCGCCTGGGCGAGGAAGTCCGCGCCATCGATTCGGCCGGCTGCGACTGGGTGCATATCGACGTGATGGACGGCCATTTCGTCCCCAACCTGACCATCGGCCCGGCGGTGATCAAGGCGCTGCGGCCGCATACCCAGAAGCCGTTCGACGTCCATCTGATGATCAATCCGGCCCAGCCCTACCTCGAAGCCTATGCCCAGGCCGGAGCCGATTACATCACCGTCCACGCCGAGGCCGACGTTCATATCGACCGCTCGCTCCAGGTGATCCGGGGGCTGGGCAAGAAGGCCGGGCTGTCGCTCAACCCCGCCACCCCGGAAAGCGTGCTGGAATACCTGCTCGACCGGCTCGATCTGATCCTGGTGATGAGCGTCAATCCGGGCTTCGGCGGGCAGAGCTTCATCGAATCGCAAGTGGAGAAGGTGGCGCGGATCCGGCGGATGATCGGCGACCGCCCGATCGAGCTGGAGGTCGATGGCGGCGTCAACGCCGAGATCGCCCCGCGCCTGATCGCCGCCGGCGCCACCGCTTTCGTGGCCGGTTCGTCGGTGTTCAAGACCCCCGATTACGCCGCCAACATCGCCGCCCTCCGCCCCTGAGGGCGGCCGCTGAAAAAAAGCGCGAACCGGGCTGAAAAAAGGGTTGGCGGCGGCATCGAGTCAGGCTATTTTCCGGCCCTCCCCAGCGACCGGGGGCCAGCGCTTCTGCGGAGAGGTGCCAGAGCGGTCGAATGGGCCGGTCTCGAAAACCGGTGTGGGGGCAACTCCACCGTGGGTTCGAATCCCACCCTCTCCGCCATCCCTTCCCCAACCCATTGGGAAGGCTACAAATCCCAGAGATCCAAGGCTTCCAGCTTCCCGATTGTTACACCGTCGTGTTACACCGGGAGCATGGACGACGTGAAGCATCCCCGCCTGACCAAGCGCGGTCGCATGTTCTGGATACGGGCCAAGGTGCCCGCCGATCTGAAGGCCTATTACGCCCCCAAGACCGAGATCATCTACAGCCTGAAAACCAGCGATCCCCGCGAGGCGCTGGAGAAGGTCCGCATTGCATCGGTTCAGATCGACCAAGAGTTCAACACCGCCCGCCGGAAGCTGAACGCCGAACTGCGGGTCAGCCTGAGCGACAACGAGATAGAACGGCTCGCCGCCATCCACCTTCACACCCTGATGGAGGAGGACGAAACCCTACGGATGGAAGGCGCGGGCGAAGCCGACCTTTACGCCAGCATCGCCAAACAGGTCGAAGCCGCTGGCGGTGTCGCCGCCTTCACCGATGAGCAGAGCCGCGCCGAATGCGGCTTGAGCCGGCGCGAGTATGAACGCCTTGGCGGCACCCTTGCATACATCGAACCCGAACTCCGGCAGGCGCTGGCACGGGGAGATACCGGCATCGTCCGTGACGATGTCGAGGAACTGCTGAAAGCCAACGGCGTCAAGCTGACCAACAACTCCCCGGCCTATCGCAAACTGTCCTTCGCCGTCCTGAAGGCCAGCCTGAAAGCGCTGGAAGGCAAGAAGCGCCGCCAGCAGGGCGAGCCGGTGGACACGCCGCCTGCGCCCGCCCCGTTCCTGACCGTGGTGTCCAGCGCCGCCGATGACGAGAACCCGCCCCTGTCGGTGATCTTCGACCGCTGGAAGGCGGAGCGAAAGCCGCCTGCAAAGACGGTGTCCGACTTCGGCACCTATGTGCGCCGGTTCCGCGAGATCAACGGCGATGTCCCGATCAAGGACATCAACGCCGGGCACATCCGCGCCTTCAAGGCCGCGATGCTCGCCATGCCTGCGGTACTGAAGAAGAAGTACCAGGACATGACCGTTCCCCAGATCCTGGCCGCGTTCAAAGACGACAGCACCACTCCACGCCTGTCACCGCGAACGGTGAAGGATAAGGCGCTGGGGGCGATCAGCGCCATCCTGGGCTATGCCAAGAAGAACCATTACCGCACCGACAACCCCGCCTCGGGCTTCGAGGTTGCGGGATCGGCCCGCATCGAACCGCCGCGCATCCCGTTCTCCATGGACGATCTGAAGACCATCTTCTCGTCGCCGGTCTTCACCGAAGGATTTCGTCCGGTCGGCGGTGGTGGCGAGGCTGCCAAGTGGCTGCCGCTGCTGGCCCTGTTCACCGGTGCCCGCCTTGAGGAGCTAGGACGGCTGACGCTCGCCGATGTCCGTTCGGAAGACGGCGTCACCTATCTGTTCATCAACACCATCGGCGAGGGCAAGCGGGTGAAGAACCGTTCGTCCCGCCGTAAGGTTCCTGTCCACGCCCAGTTGGTGGCGCTGGGGTTCCTGGCTTACGTCGAGGATCGCCGCAAAGCCAAGGACACCACCTTGTTCCCGGACCTGAAATCCAAACGAGCCGAGATCACGTCCGCGTGGTCGGCATGGTGGGCGCGGTATATGGATTCCATCGGTATCGACGACCGCCGCAAGGTCTTCCATTCCTTCCGCCATCTAGTCAAACGCACCTTCCGCGATGCCGGGGTGGATAAGACCTTGCGGGACGCCCTGATGGGCCATGCCCATGAAGACGTGGCCGAGGATTACGGCCTGGACGAGGAAGGCATGGGCTTTTCTCTGCCCACCCTGGATGCCGCCCTTCAGCGGTTGACCTATCCAGGGTTGGACCTCGGGCACCTGGTTCCGGCGAAGGCGTAGCCCTTCCCGGAATATTCCGGGGCAAATTTCCGAGAGCCCTTTCGATGATACGACGGCGTGACATTCCCCCCGTGCCGGGGGTGGGGTGCGTTCGTGCCCGATCTGCCGTGTTGGCGGTTGCTACTGCCCCAGGGGATCGCCGTTACATGCACAACGTTCATTGACGTTTGTAACGGTGTGGCTGTAACGTCCGTGTCAGCAGCATCAACCCCGGGGACGACGATGATCCGCTACGTCACTTACAAGCGTGTCAGCACCAAGGAGCAAGGGCGCTCGGGCCTGGGCCTTGCCGCCCAGGAACGCGACATCCGCCTGTTCCTCACGACCTACAGCCCGGAGCCGTGGGAGGTGATCGGTGAGTTCGTGGACGTGCAGTCCGGGGCCGACGACAGCCGCCCCGATCTGGACAAGGCCATCGCCCAGGCCAAGAAGGAACGGGCGGTGCTGCTGGTGGCCAAGCTTGACCGCCTTAGCCGCCGGGTGTCGTTCATCGGCAAGCTGACCGACGACCCCAAGCTGGACTTCAAGGTCGCCCAGATGCCCAACGCCGACAAGTTCCAGCTCCACATATATGCCGCCCTGGCCGAGAAGGAACGCGACTTCATCAGCCAACGCACCAAGGCGGCCCTGGCCCAGTCCACCAAGAAGCTGGGCGGGATGCGCGACGCCACCATGAGGCGCAATGCCGTGCTGAAGGCGCAGGCCGATCAGCGGGCCGGGAAGTTGGCGGGGATCGTCTTGCCCCTGCGAGAGCGTGGCAGCAGCTTGCGCGACATCGCCACTGCCCTAAATTCTGCGGGCCTTGCCACACCTCGCGGAGGGGAATGGCAGGCGGTGCAGGTGAAGCGGTTGTTGGAACGACTGGAAGGGGTGAACGCGTGAGTCAGCAGTTGGTCAGCCTTGATGCCCTGGCCACCAGGATCAACGAGCAACAGGCCAGGATCGAACAGGCCTGGGGCATGACCCTGGAACTGGCCAAGCAGGCCGGGGAAATGTTGATCGAGGCCAAGCGCCTTGTGGGTCACGGGAACTGGCTGCCGTGATTGGAGGCCAATTGCCATGTCTCCGCCAGCGTGGCCGGGAAGTACATGAAGATCGCCAAGGGCTGGGACGTGCTAGCGGCGGGAAATCCGGAACACGTTCCAAATTTGAGCATCCGCGACGCGGTCAAGCTGCTGGCCAAGCCACGGCCTTCCATGGCCGAACCGCCACCGACCATTGACGCGGAATTCACCGAAGTTGTGGAGGAACCGGATGCCCAAGCACCACCCTCCGATCAGGTTTCAGTACTGGTGGGACAGTTGGAAGCCGAGTTCCTGCGCATTGCCTTCAAAGGGCGGGAGGCGGTCGTCGAACAGGTGATCGACCGCCTGTTCGCCTTCAAGGATACGCACTGCGCCTCGACAACCACACTGACCCGGCTGCGTGAAGTGTTTCCTGGGATCGGTCACCGCGAGCTGCGGGAACAGGTGGCAGGCTTCATCAAGCAATGGCTATACGCCCGCATCCAGCGTAACGACAACGGCCAGGAATGCATCCGGACGGAATGGGCCGAAGCCTTTGTCGAAGCCCTGAGGGCCAATGGCTGGAAGGAAGGCGAACCCTTGCGGCCTTGGATCAATCTGGTGATGGGGACATCCCCAGCCAAGGCGTCTGCTTGATGCGACTATCCGCCTCCGTTTCCCAGTGCGCCTGCGGGGTGGCTATTTCGATCACCTGTTACCCAAGACCCAACTCGCCGAAGACGACATCCCCCAGGATCAGCCCACCGACGACCGCCCCTTCAACCCGTTCCGCGCTCCCAAGACTGCCAAGGCCCATGCCGTCGTCGCCGATGTGCTGGGACAGTTGCAGAGCTACGAACGGCGCAAGGGCCTGCGTCAACGTCAGCGCAAGCCCACTGATCAACAGACCTTTGAGGACACGGTCGCGGCGGTGGTCTGCGACCTGATGCACCGTTTCATCACCAAGCCCTCGGGCTGGGTGTCGGTCTCGCTGTCCAACCAGGATCTGGGACGGGCCAGCCGTTACCGCGCTTCCGCCATGAACAAGACCCTGCCCGAAATCCTGAAGCGGCTGGCAGAGCCGGAGATGGCTTTCGTCGAGATGGAGATCGGCCATCTGGGCTTCTTCGGTCCCGCCCGCCGCACGGTGATGAAGGCCGGTTCTCGGCTGCTGACGCGGTTGCACGAGCACGGCATCGGCCTGGACGACCTGACCCAGTCCACGGCCAAGGAGGTCATCATCCTCAAGCAGGCCAAGGGCGATTACTGGGACGAAGGCGGCTTGGTCGAATACGACGACACCGACCAGACCCGGCAATACCGCGACGAGGTGCAGACCATCAACGCATGGCTGGCCCAGGCGGACATCCAGTTCGACCCAGTGGACGACCTGGCGGTGGATAACACCGACCGCCTGTTGCGCCGCTATTTCAGCCGGGGATCGTTCGAGAGCGGTGGGCGTCTGTTCGGCGGCTTCTGGCAGCCCCTGTCGAAGTGGCAGCGGCACAAGGGCCTGCTGATCGACGGTGAGGAGGTGACGACCCTGGATTACGGCCAGATGGCCCCGCGCATCCTGTACGGCATGGCCGGGGTTCCGGCCCCGACCACCGACGCCTATCTGCTGCCCGGCCTGGAAGCCCACCGCAAGGGTGTGAAGAAGGTGATGAACGCCTTGCTGTTCGCCGACAAGCCGTTGACCCGCTTCCCCGCCGACACCAAGACGCTGTTCCCTCCCCGCATCTCCTTTCCCCAGGTGGTCGAGGCCCTACGGCAAGCCCACGCCCCCATCAGCCAACTGTTCGGCACAGGCATCGGTCATCAGGTCCAATTCGTGGAAAGCGAAATCCTGGTGGATGTCCTGCTGGCCTTGAAGGCGGAGGGGATCATCGGCCTGCCCGTCCATGATGCGGTGATCGTTCCCACATCATCCATCCCCCAGGTCACCAGGATCATGTTGGAGGTCTTCAAGGCTCATACTGGGGTGGAGGGAATGGTATCGGAGGATGGGGGATGATGATGGTCATCACCTCTCAAGGCATCTTCACCCTTCTCCTTATGAGGGACTCGTAAGCCATGACCAGCCCCGAGACCACCCGCCGCCGCAAGCAAGAGGTCAAGGCCAGGGCAGCGGAACCGAACCACATGTTCGGCTATTGCCGGGTCATGGGCTGCGGCAAGCCCGCCCGCGCTGGCACCAGCGACGGCCTGGACACCCGCTATTGCCGGCCCCATGCCGAGCATCTGCAACGCCACGGCAGCCCCTTCAAGCGGTCCTATACCGGCAAGGAACTGGCCCCGTATCGCCGTGCGGCGCTGAAGTGGCTGAAGGCCAACGCCGACCTGTTCTGGGTCAAAAACGCCATAGACCGGGTGCGCGGGCTGTACCAAGCGGCCGGTCCCCACATCGAAGCCTTCCGCCTGCGCGGCCTCTCACCCCAGGATCGGGCCAAGGCCCACTGGGCACGGATGCGGAAGGCCGAGATCGACCCCGCCCAGGTGGTCGCCGCGTGGCTGGCGCTGGAAATGATCATCGCCGACGATCCCCAGCCGGTGACCATGCCGGAGTTCCGCCGCGTCCAGGCCGCCAAGATCGTCCATCGCCTGGCCAGCGGCACCCATAAGCGATGGAAGCGGGAAGTCCCCGACCCCAACTGGTCAGGGCTGCGGACCAAGATCGTGGTGGAGGAAAAGCACTGGTATCCGCGCAGCCGTGGTCGGGTGCTGCGCCACATCGGCGAGGACATCGAACAGGCGGTCGAGCTGCTGGCCCAGCATCATCTGGCCGAAATCAGGGCCTTCCAAGCCAGTGTCACCCGCCACCAATAGCTCCAGGTGGACCATTGGGCTTGTGCTGTAGCCCCATCTGTGTTTGATCGTATGGGTAGCAAGAAGTGCGGTCTCCTATTCGGTCGGGCGTGATGCAGTCGATCAACTTCGAAATCCTGCGCAAGGAGCGACCGGCCCTCGCCGTACTAGGCGGGTTTGCCGAGCATTACCTGCACACCGACCCGCCCAGTTGCCTGACCAAGCTCCGCATCTATGGCGAGCAGCTCACCAAGGCCATCTATTGGGAACTCCGGCTCAAGCGACCCGAGGAACTGAATTTCGACGGCCTGCTCTCCGCCCCGGAGTTCAAGCAGGCGGTCCCCAAGGTCATCCTCGACAAGCTCCATGCCCTGCGGAAAGAGGGCAACAAGGCCGCACATGGGCAAGCGGTGGACGGCAAGCGGGCGTCCTGGGTGTTGGAGGAGGCCTTCCAACTCGGGGCCTGGTTCCTGGTCCGCTTTCTGGGACGCAAGCCCGAGGACATCCCCGCCTTCCACCCCATCGAAATTCCGACCGCCAAGGCCGTCGAAACCGAAGCCACGAAGGCCGCCCTGGAGGAAAAGGAGCGGCAGCTTCTGGCGCTGGTCGCCGAGCGTGATGCCCTCAAGCAGGCCTATCAGGCGCTGGAGGTCAAGGCCGACACCCTGGACAAGGGTCAGCAGGCCGCCGATGCGCTGAAGTTCAACGAGGCCACCACCCGCCGCCGCCTGATCGACGTGGCCCTCGCAGATGCGGGCTGGAACGTGGGCGCCAATGGCAAGAACACCGCCGAGGTGGGACAGGAGGTGGAGCTTCCTGATCAGCCCACCAATTCTGGCATCGGCTATGCCGACTATGTGCTGTGGGATGACGACGGCAAGCCTCTGGCCGTGATCGAGGCCAAGAAGACCACCGTCAGCGCCGAGACCGGACGCAAGCAGGCCGAGCTGTACGCGAACGCCCTGGAGAAGCTGCACGGGCTGCGCCCGGCCATCTTCTACACCAACGGCTTCGACATCTGGCTGTGGGACGATGCCCAGGGCTATGCGCCCCGTTCGCTGTTCGGCTTCTACTCCAAGGACAGCCTCCAGCATCTGGTCCGGTTCAAGCGCAGTTCCAAGGAGGCGCTGAATACCCTCACCGTGAACCCGTCCATCGCGGGGCGCATGTACCAGATCGAGACCATCAAGCGGGTGACGGAAGCCTTCTCGAAGAAGAAGACCAAGGCCCTGATCGTCCAGGCCACGGGCACCGGCAAGACCCGTGTCGCCATCGCGCTGTCCGACCTGCTGATCCGTGCCAAGTGGGTGAAGCGGGTGCTGTTCCTGTGCGACCGGAACGAACTGCGGCGCCAAGCCAAGAATGCTTACACCGAGCATCTGCCCGAGCCGCTGGCGGTGGTCAACAGCGCCACATCAAAGGACCGCAACAAGCGCATCTATGTGGCCACCTATCCGTCGATGATGGGCGTGTTCCAAAGCTTCGACGCGGGCTTCTTCGACCTGATCATCGCCGATGAAAGCCACCGCAGCATCTACAACGTCTACGGCGACATCTTCCGCTATTTCGATGCCCTCCAGGTCGGCCTGACCGCGACGCCGGTCGAGTTCATCTCGCGCAATACCTTTTCCCTGTTCGGCTGCCAGGGCAAGGACCCGACGGCGGCTTACACGCTGGAGCGGGCGATCCAGGAGGGCTTCCTGGTCCCCTACGAGGTCTACAGCCACACCACCCAGTTCCTGCGCGACGGCATCAAGTATGACGAGCTGTCCGAGGAGCAGAAGCAGGAGGTTGAGGAAGAGGGCATCGATCCCGGCGAGCTGGACCATGAGGCGGAGGACGTCAGCAAGCAGATATTCAACAAGGACACCGAGCGCCAAATCCTGCGCAACCTGATGGAGAACGGCATCCGGGATGCGACTGGCCAGTCCCCCGGCAAGTCGGTGATCTTCGCCCGCAGCCACGACCATGCCGTCCTGCTAGAGAAGCTGTTCAACGAGATGTACCCCCAATACGGGGGGCGGTTCTGCCAGGTCATCGACAACTACAACCCCCGCGCCGAAAGCCTGATCGACGACTTCAAAGGCGAGGGCACCAACGACGAACTGACCATCGCCATCTCGGTGGACATGCTGGACACCGGCATCGACGTGCCCGAGATCGTCAATCTAGTTTTCGCCAAGCCGGTGAAGTCCAAGGTCAAGTTCTGGCAGATGATCGGGCGCGGTACCCGCCTGTGCCCCGGCCTATTCGGCCCCGGCAAGGACAAGACCGTCTTCCGCATCTTCGACCACTGGGGCAATTTCGAGTACTTCGCCCAGGACAAGCCCGAGGCGGAACCCACCGCATCCAAGCCCCTGATGCAGCGCCTGTTCGAGGCCCGCTTGGCCCTGGCCAGCGCCGCCCTGTCCGATATGGAGCTGGACACCTTCACGACCGCCGTGAAGCTGGTCGAGGCCGATGTCCGCGCCCTTCCCGATGACAGCATCTCGGTCAAGGAGAAGCGCCAGGACATCCACGCCATCCTTCAAGACGGGGTGATCGAGCAGTTCTCCCCCGCCACCCAGCAGGCGCTGAAGGGGATGGCTGCGCCGCTGATGCAGTGGGTCAACGTGCGGGGACACAGCGATGCGCTGGACTTCGACCTGTTGGTCACCACCATGCAGGCCGCGCTGATCAAGAAATCCGCCGAGTTCCAGAACCTGAAGGGCGACATGGTCAACCGGGTCAACGCCCTCCAGATGAACCTCAACCAGGTCAAGGCCAAGGCGGAATCCATCAAGAAGGTGAAGTCGGCGGATTTCTGGGCCACCGTCACCCCGGCCCAGTTGGAGGCGTTGCGCCAAGACCTGCGCGGCATCATGCAGTTCCGCCAAGGTGGCGGCACCGGCCCCGGCGCCAAACCTCGGGTCATCGACATCACCGAGGATGAAGGACAGATCGAGACCGGCAAGACCTCGTCCAACATCCGCTCGGTGGACCTTGCCGCCTATCGTGCGCGGGTGGAGCAGGCGCTGGCCGAGCTGTTCGCCACCGACCCGACGCTGAAGAAGATCAGGGCGGGCGAGCAGGTGACCCAGGCCGACCTGGAGGCCCTGGTCTCGCTGGTGCTGACCCGTCACCCGGACGTGGACCTGACCATCCTGAAGGACTTCTACCCGGAAACCGCCGGGCATCTGGACCTGATCATCCGCCAGATCGTCGGCATGGACCCGGACGCGGTGAAAGCCCACTTCACGGCCTTCGTTCAGACCTATCCCAGCCTGACCGCAGCACAGACCCAGTTCCTGCAACTGCTCCAGAACCACATCGCCCAGAACGGCGCCATCGCCCTGGAGCGGCTGGCCGATTCGCCCTTCACCATGCTTGATGAAGAGGGCATCTTCGGCGTATTCCCAAGCGACACCCAGCGCAACGACCTGCTGGCCATCATCAAGTCTTTCCTGCCCGAGGAAACTGTATCTCCATGATCACCGGCGATCTGCGCAGCCGCATCGACAAGCTGTGGGAAGAATTCTGGACCGGCGGCATCACCAACCCGTTGACCGTCATCGAGCAGATCACCTTCCTGATGTTCGCCCGCCTGCTCGACATGACCGAGCAGAAGAACGAGCGCAAGGCATCCCTGAAAGGCGGCGACTTCAAGCGCCTGTTCGCGCCCGATCAGCAGCATCTGCGCTGGTCGCAGTTCAAGAACCTGGGCGCGGCCCAGATGCTGCCCCTGGTGCGGGACCAGGTCTTCCCGCACTTCCGCACCACGGCGGTGGATGGCGCGACCTTCGGCGAGTACATGAAGGACGCCCAACTGCTGATCCAGAAGCCCAGCCTGCTGGTTTCGGCGGTCAACATGATCGACGCTTTGCCGCTGGGCAATGCGGACACCAAGGGCGATTTGTACGAATACCTGCTGTCCAAGCTGACCACGGCGGGCATCAACGGACAGTTCCGCACCCCGCGCCACATCATCCGCTTCATGGTCGAGATGCTGGAACCGACCCCGCAGGAGACGGTGGGCGACCCGGCCTGCGGCACCGGTGGCTTCCTGGTCGGCGTCATGGATTACCTGCTGGAGAAGTACACCTCCCCCCAGGGCCTCCTCGTCGATACCGAGGGCAACAAGACCTTCACCGGCGACCTGTTGGAGCCGCACCGCGCCCACATCCGCAAGGGCATGTTCCACGGCTTCGACTTCGATTCCACGATGCTGCGCATCGCGTCCATGAACATGATGCTGCACGGTGTCGAGGCCCCGGACATCCACTGGCAGGACACCCTGTCCACCAGCTTCCCCGACAACTTCCCCGGCCATGCCAAGGAAAGCCTGAACGTCATCCTGGCCAATCCGCCCTTCAAGGGCAGCCTGGATTACGAGGACGTCCATTCCAGCCTGCTGTCCAAGGTCAAGACCAAGAAGACCGAGCTGCTGTTCATCGTCCTGATCCTGCGGATGCTGAAGCTGGGCGGGCGTTCCGCCACCATCGTCCCCGATGGGGTGCTGTTCGGCTCCTCCACCGCCCACCAGGCCCTGCGCCAGATGCTGCTGGACGAGAACCAGCTTGAGGCGATGATCTCGCTCCCCTCGGGCACCTTCAAGCCCTATGCCGGTGTCTCCACCGCCATCCTGGTCTTCACCAAGGGCGGCCGCACCGACAACGTCTTCTTCTACGATGTGCAGGCGGATGGCTTCTCGCTGGATGACAAGCGCGACCCGGTCAAGGACAACGACTTGCCCGACGCCCTTGCCCGCTGGAAAGCCCGCGATCCGGCCAAGGACACCGACCGCACGGGCAAGGCGTTCTTCGTCACCGCCGACGACATCCGCGCCCAGAAATACGATTTGTCCCTGTCGCGCTACCGCGAGACGGTGCATCAAGAGGAAGAGTACGACCCTCCCAAGCTGATCCTGGACCGCATGAAGGCCCTCCACGCCGACATCGCCAAGGACATGGCGGAGCTTGAGGAGATGCTGGGGTGAGCGGCGTTGCAGCTGGCAAGTGGCCGCGTATTGCTCTCGGGGAAATTGCCGTTAAGCGTCGCGGCAGTGTCGATCCCCAAAAATCGCCGAACGAGACTTTCGAACTTTACAGCATCCCCGCATACGACGCGGGGCGACCAGAAATCGTTACGGGCGCGGACATCGGCTCGTCCAAGCAATTGCTTGAACCGGACGATGTAGTCATATCGCGGATCGTTCCCCATATTCAGCGGGTCTGGATCGTCGGCCCCAAGAGAGCCTACAGGCAAATTGGGTCTGGTGAGTGGATAGCCTATCGCAGCCAACGGCTTCTTCCACAATACCTTCGCCACGCCTTACTAAGCCCGGCATTTCATGCCAGCTTCATGTCTACCGTCGCGGGCGTTGGCGGCTCCCTTCTCCGCGCCAGGCCGTCGGCAGTGGCGGAGATTGAGATTTCTTGCCCTCCCCTCGATGAGCAACGCCGCATCGCCGCGATCCTGGACAAGGCGGATGCCATCCGCCGCAAACGCCAACAGGCCCTCGCCCTGGCCGACGACTTCCTGCGCTCGGCCTTCCTGGACATGTTTGGTGATCCGGTGACGAATCCCAGGAAACTCCCGCAGGCTCCTATCAAGGAGTTCGGCAGGGTGGTGACCGGCAACACGCCGTCTCGTCAAAGGGAGGATTACTATGGGGATGCCATCGAATGGATCAAGTCTGACAACTTGAATAACCCGAGCCACTGGGTGACGAAGGCCGCAGAAGGCCTTTCCTCTGTGGGTATGTCCGTGGCTCGGGTTGTTCCTGCGGGTTCAACGCTGGTGACCTGTATCGCGGGAAGCCCATCATGCATTGGCAATGCTGGACTGGCGGATCGAGCGGTGGCCTTCAATCAACAGATAAACGCCGTCGTGCCCAATTCAGGTACAAACCCGGTCTTCTTCTACGCTCAAGTTCTGTTCGGGAAAAAGTTGGTACAACTTGCATCAACAAATTCGATGAAGGGGATGGTCAGCAAGGGGCAGTTTCAGGAGATCCTTTTCCTCAAGCCTGCAAAGGCAGAGCAAGACCGTTTCGGCGCTTTGTTTAAGGGCTTTGCCGCATGGAGCAAACAGCTAGTTGAAGGCGTGGCAATGTCCAGCGACCTTTTCGCCTCCCTCTCCCAACGCGCCTTTCGCGGCGAGCTGTAGCCAACCACAGGTTCACAACCTTACTGCACTCGTGTAGATTGAAGGGGTTGGCGCATCCTGGCGCACTCCGTGTGGGAGAGCGGGCATGGTAGAACTGCTGTCGTTCGAGGATGCGTTAGAAATGGCTGGCGAGGGGAAACGTCACCTGTTGCTGGGCAACGGCTTCAGCATCTCATTGAAGCCGGACATCTTCACCTATGGGGCGCTGTACGATAACGCCGACTTTTCCGACATCCCCTACGCGGAGAAGCTTTTCGAGGCGCTCGACACTCGGGATTTCGAGGCAGTCATTCGGGTCCTTGTGGACATGGCCCGGCTTCTCACCGTTTACAAAGGCGCATCACCTGCCCTTATCAAGCAGATTGAAGCCGATGCGGATAAGATCAAGGCCATCCTGGTCGATGCCATCGCCAGCGGCCATCCAGACCGCCCCTATGACATCGAAGACGACCAGTACATCGCCTGCCGAGCTTTCCTTGACCACTTTAGCGGAGGGAAGATCTACACGTTGAACTACGACGTGTTGCTCTACTGGGCGCTAATGCATGAAGACGTCGATGAGCTGGACTTGCTTCCCGACGATGGGTTCCGCAGCGACAAGGACGAACCCGACGCACCCTACGTGACGTGGCAGGAGGCACACAAGCCGACGGTTTATTACCTTCACGGCGCCCTCCATCTCTTCGATGCCGGGCACCAGCTCCAGAAGTATACTTGGTCGCGGACCGACCTGCCCATCATCGACCAGATCCGCGAAGCCTTGGACAACAACCTTTATCCGTTGTTCGTCTCCGAGGGGCACTCGCACGCGAAGCTGACCAAGATCATGCACAGTGCGTACCTCCACAAGGGATTGCGCAGCTTGGAAAGCGTGGGCGGAAGCCTCTTCATATTCGGCCACTCCCTTGCAGAGAACGATGATCACATCCTGCGGCTAATCGAAACCGGGAAAATCGCCAAGTTGTTCGTCAGTATCTATGGCGACCCCACGACCCAAGCAAACCACGCGATAATTCAACGAGCCAAGGGCATGGCGAAAAACCGCCATTTTCATTATGGCCCGCGCAACCGCCTGGACGTCTTCTTCTACGATGCTGAAAGTGCCCATGTGTGGGGATGACGGCGAGGCCGAGAAATCAGCAATGGGAGGGATAAATATATGGTAAGGCTTCATGAAATTCTCGGCAGAGGCGAACGCACCACCGCAACAGAGACACCCCATCTTTTCTTGTTCATCTACCAGGCCGCCGATCACGATGCCAATGAGACCCTGTCTCGGCTTCTCAACGAGGGTAGGCGGGAACAAGACTTGGGGAGAAGATGGAGCTTGGCCTGGGACTCTGCACACGTCCCATCGGGAAAGCCCCACGTTCATGTCTACCTGCGCGGTGCCGCCCTTTATGCTGTAAATAGAGATGGCACCGGGCATGATGGCAGCTCTGGCCTCGAAATCCATAATGAGCCCCTCGCCGCCATCCAGCGGAAATGGCCAGAGGTCAAAAAGCTCATTGAGTCGGCTGGCTTCCAGGGAATGGGAGTGCTGATTCCCGCAGACGTGATGGAACGGGCCTTGGCGGTGCACCCTTAGAGCCCGACTCGAAACTCTATGAATTGAAACAATACCTTGCGAGACGCCTGGTTGTGAGGCGGATATGGGCGACGTTGATCCATGCTTCGGCGGAGGCGATGGATTTTTCCCAGTCCTTGGCC
>NZ_JBHUIY010000050.1:0-19755 GCF_042683125.1 Phaeospirillum tilakii | reverse complement strand
GTCGCGCAAATCGGGGGCGGCGCCGTCATCGTCGGCGATGGGCGGCTCGGGCGGGGACGCCCCGGGCGGACCGGGCGGACCGGGCGGCCGGCGCCGTGCCGGCGCCTTGCGCCGCACCCGGCCGGCGGGAGCAGCCGGGACGGACGGCGACAGCGGCGGGGACGGCGCGGGGTGCGGACTCGACATCAAGCCGATCCTCGCGCAAATTCCTTAACCAATCCACGGCCTCCGTCCCGGCCGGACCGGCCGCCCCTCCCACCGCGAGCGATGGAGACCCGATGGCCCGCCGCCGGACCGATCCGCCCCGCCGGGGCCTGCCCCCCGCGGCCGAACCGGCGCGCCCCCCCGCCGCCCGCCCCACCCCGCGCTGGGGCCGCTGGCTGCGCCGGGGCCTGCTGCTGCTGGTCGGGCTGGGGGTCGGGCTGCCGCTGCTGCTGACCCTGCTGTTCCGGGTGGTGCCGCCGCCGGCGACGCCGCTGATGCTGATGCGGCTGACCGAGGGCCAGGGGATGACCCGCTCCTGGCGCGACCTCGACCAGATCTCGCCCCACCTGCGCCGGGCGGTGATCGCCGCCGAGGATTCCCGCTTCTGCCGCCATTGGGGCTTCGACTGGGACGCGATCCAGTCGGCGATGGAAAGCTACGAGGACGGCGAGCGGCTGGTCGGGGCCAGCACGATCTCGATGCAGACCGCCAAGAACCTCTATCTGTGGCCGGGCCGCACCTTCCTGCGCAAGGGGATCGAGGCCTACCTCACCCTCTATCTCGAGGCGCTGTGGCCGAAGCGGCGGATCCTCGAGGTCTATCTCAACATCGTCGAACTCGGCCCCGGCCTGTATGGCGCCGAGGCGGCTTCCAACCGCTATTTCCACAAGCCGGCCGCCGCGCTGACCCCGCGCGAGGCCGCCCTGCTGGCGGCGCTGCTCCCGGCGCCGCTGACCCGCTCGCCGTTGCGCCCCAGCGCCACCGTCACCCGCTATGCCGCGGTGATCGGCGGCCGCGCCCCGCTGATCCGCCTCGGCGCCGACGGTGCCTGCCGGCAGTAGCCGCCCTCGGGATCATCGATCCGCCATTGGTATAGGGCGGGCCGATCGCTGGCAAATCGACGGAATTTTTCAACAAAAGACGTCTTATCATCCGTTGGGCGGCAAAGCGCCTGTCGCCACCCTTAAGATCTCCTAAATTAAGGAATGATTCACTTTTGCGTATAGTGCATGCCACCCCTCTTCAATCCGAACTTGTGATTTAGGGGGATGCGGCTATGACTAGCCTAAACTGAGGCCATCCCTCAAGTCGTCAGCGCCCCACCAAGGCGCGACGGGGCAATGGCCGGGCACCTTCGGGGGGGACCGGAGAGAAAAATGACACGCTGGTTGCTGGACCTGACCGTATTCCGAAAAATTCTGCTGCCGACCTTCATCCTGACCGCCTCGATCGCGATCATCATCGCGGTCAATTCGCACAGCCTGCTGAAGATCAGCCAGAGCGCCACCGACATCATCGGCTCCGAAGTGAAGCGCTCGGTGATGACGCTCAACCTCAAGGCCGAACTCAACAACGCGGCGGTGGCGGCGCTGTCGACCCTGCTCAGCCGCAATCAGGCCGAGATCGATCAGGCCGAACAGCGTTATCAGACCAGCGTCGCCAACATCGCCAAGGTGCTCGACAGCGCGGCGGCGATGGCCGACTCGCCCGCGCGCCGGGCGGTGCTCGACGATCTGCGGGCCAAGCTGGCGCGCTACGACACCGTCACCCGGCAGGCGATGGCCCATGTCCGCGCCGGCGAGCGCGATCAGGCCTCCGAGGTGTGGCTGACCGACGGCCGCGCCGCCCGCCTCGCCTTCGGCGATCTGGTCCAGCAGCGGGTCGAGGTCAATCAGCAGGCGATGCTCGACGCGGTCGCCGCGATGGAGACCGAAACCCACACCACCATCGCCCAGGGGATCGTGCTGGGGGTGGTGCTGACCCTGGCGGCGCTGGCACTGCTGTACCTGATCGTGTCGCGGTTGGTGACGCGGCCGCTCGGTCGCCTCAGCGCGGCGGTCGATCGGCTCAATCGCGGCGACGTCTCGGTCGAGGTGACCGACGGCGGGCGCAAGGACGAGATCGGCCACATCGCCCACGCCGTGCTGATGTTCCGCGAGGCCCAGATCGAGCGCAAGCAGATCGAACAGAGCGACCGCGACCGCATGGCCACCAGCGACTACCGCACCAAGGCGGTCGGCGAGCTGATGCGCAATTTCCGCAACCGCTCGTCCGAGGTGCTGAGCCAGGTGCAGGAAGCCCATGACAGCCTGTCGGCGACGGCGCGGCAATTGTCCTCCAACGCCGACATGTCGCTGCAACGCGCCTCGACCGTCGCCGCCGCCACCCAGCAGGCCACCAGCAACGTCCAGAGCGTCGCCAGCGCCGCCGAGGAACTGTCGGTGTCGATCCGCGAGATCGGCCGTCAGGTCGAGCAATCGAGCCGGCTGTCGGCCGCCGCCAGCGACGAGGCCAAGGCCACCGACGCCACCGTGCGCGGGCTGGCCGAGGCCTCGGCCCGGATCGGCGAGGTGGTCGGGCTGATCACCGACATCGCCAGCCAGACCAACCTGCTGGCCCTCAACGCCACCATTGAGGCGGCGCGGGCCGGCGAGGCCGGCAAGGGCTTCGCGGTGGTCGCCAACGAGGTCAAGGGGCTGGCCAACCAGACCGCCAAGGCCACCGACGAGATCGGCGCCCAGATCGGCGCGGTGCAGGCCTCGACCCAGCAGGCGGTGGCGGCGATCGGCGGCATCGTCTCGCGCATCGAGGAGATCAGTTCGATCGCCGCCTCGATCGCGGCGGCGGTGGACCAGCAATCGGCCGCGACGGCGGAAATCGCCCGCAACGTCCAGCAGGCCGCCCAGGGCACCCAGGAGGTCGCCACCGCGATCGAGGGCGCCCACGAAGCCTCGGCCGAAACCGACAAGGCGGCCAGCGCGGTGCTGGCCTGCACCGACAGCCTGGCCGAGAGCAACGACGCCCTGCGTTCGGACGTCGAGACCTTCCTCGACACCATGCGCGACGTGGTCAGCAAGACGGTCAAGGCCGCCGCCTGACCCCCGCCGGGAGGGGCAAAAGCGCGGGCTCTGCCCGCACCCGCCAAGGGCCGCAAGGCCCTTGGAACCCATTGGGGGGGGGCGAACGGCTCCCTCCCTGTCGCGCCTCATCCATTCCCCAAAGTGCCCCGCCTTAATTTATCCACTTTTGGTTGCTTTGTTTCGAAGATAGATCGTTATAATTTTGTTGTGCAGATGAATGCCTTTTGGCTAAAAGCAACATGGCGGTCCAATTGCTGCATTAATACATTGATATAGTAACAATTAGTTGCATAAGGATAACTAGGAATTATGAGCAACTGGGATAGCTTAAGACCTGCACTGCCAGTGGACACCAATGGCGGACTTGGAAAAATGGAGGCCACAAAAATACTTTGCAGTCACTCCAGGAAATTTCAGGGTGACTGGAGGCCATCTATTGGGTCAACTATTTCTAACGAAAGTTTCGAAAGAAAATCAATAAAGCGCGCTCACGCGCAAAATTGTATTTTTGACAAAGTTAACTTTTCGCGGGCTGCTGGAAATGGCTCTATTTGGACTGGATCCGAATTTAATGATTGTAAATTCGACAGAAGCAATTTTTTATATTCAAATTTTTCCTCGGTTGTATTCGGAAAAAATGTAGTATTTGATGGCGCAAATTTTTCGGGATCACTATTTAATGGCGCATCATTCGATGGATCATCCCTGATTGGCTCTTCCTTTACAGAATGCAATTTTTGCGATGCAAGGATCCACGACAGCCGTGTCGAATCTTGTACGTTTGAGGACTCTAAATTCCCTGATGCGAAGTTAACTAACCTAGATCTTGCAAATACCAATATTGAGTATGTAGACTTCATTCAAGCAGAACTTAAAAATATCCGTGTATCTCTCGCCCAGTTTGCCTATGTATTTGGGATATCAAGTCAACAGATTGAAGATGAAAAAGTTATTGTCTCAACAAGCAACAAAGATTTTCCAGATCGCTACCTTCCATGGAAAGACCTCTTAAGCCTAATCCCTGTAATAATAATCCACTATCGAGAGAGTGGTGAAGAATTTCCGTATGCCAACCTCATGTTCATGTCTGGGTATCTTGATGAACTTAAGTACACTATAAATTCTGGAATATTGTCTTGCCTAGCCACATCACGCTTTCGCGACGTAAAATACTTATCAAAACTTGCTCGAATATCGAACGTCTACAATAGAGATGAGCTACACAATCTATATGATATGATAACTTTTTCGCGGGGCAAGAGGGGGGAGCAGGAAGCCTATCTCTATTCGCGGTACGAGGGAGATTTCAGGAAATATCTTCTCAGCATTGACAGTGATGTTGGCATTGATGTCAGCATCAGGATCGGGGTTGTAGATAATTCTATTGAAAATTTACTATCGTGGCTTCTTGATAGACTGGAGCGGGGATGCTCTTTGCAAGGCATCCTGCTTCGGTGGGATCGACTAGAAAGTACGATAACCTCTCCTGGCTATCTGAGTGGGCGAATTCGCGTAGCAAAGGAAAAAAAGGCTGAGCACGATCGGGTCTTGCGGGAAAAAGCTTCTCTTCTGATCGGCGCGTTGGGAGCTCTATTTGGTGCAATTTCAGCCATACCTACCTTGTCCCCTCCACAGCAAGCCGATTTCGATACTATCAGGCAAGAGATAAGAGCCGCCATCATTTTGGAAAGCTTTTACGCCAGCCTTGACACACAAACGATAGTACGACTTGGTAAAGATGGAAGGCTGATCTGGCCTGAGGAATTGCCGCCACCCGCAGGATATGTTCCTGGCCGTTGTGTTTCACCAATGGGAAAAAATTGACGGAGAGAGACCGATTTGGCGCGCCAAGGGAGTATCTGCTACGACTCTGTTGCCGATGCGCACAATGGGGTCGGAGAAATAAACGCGCGCCACCGGCGCCCCTGGAGAAAAGGTATGAGCCCCCCCTCCGAAAGAATCGTGCTCTCCGGGAAAAGTGGCTGAGTCCCGCCACTCGACGCCCGCCCCTCCCTTGAGGAACACGATAAAGCTAGCATAGGCATGCGGTACCTCGGAAAGAGTGACCGACCCGCCTTCGAAAGCCCGGCGATGAAGCATCTGCAAGGATGGCAAGCCGAGTCGTCGCAGATGACGGCTGAGAACGAACGAGGATGCCTGAAACCTTGGGTTAATTTCAACGAACATCGGGCCGCTCTCGGTTAGCAGGTAATCCACGCCAAGGACGCCGCGATAGCCTGCCGCCTGTAGGCGTTGCGCCACCAGTCTCGAAATTTTTGCGATCTCCGACAACATGCTGTGGGATAACGAGGACGCAGCGGAGAAATCTCCCCCGCGGTACAGCAACTTCCCCCGCCCGTCCTTCTCGATGAGTTGGATGGACGGTTGCAGGACCATCAAGTCATCTAAGCCGATCACGACATGAACATTGATCGGAATGGCATCAATATAGGGCGATGCAATAAGTTCGTATCCCTTTAAGAGGTCAATCCGGCTGGCGCAATTTTTCTCATTGACGAGGATTGTTCCTTCACCGCCTGCACCATAGGCCGATTGAATGACAAAACGTCTGTTTCCTGGAAAAAGACGGGTTAAGGCCTCAAAGGTACAATCAGTTCTGAACAGACACACAGCAGGAACGACTGGCGCAAATGACGCGACCATCGACCGCGCCCTGAACTTGTCCTTACATAATCGAATGATCTGTTGCTTATTGATGTACGGAAATGATTTTAAAAAAACACTGTCTACTGAATTCCATTCGCTTCCATAACAAAAAAATACCGAGTCTTGGTCGCTAATGATAGTTTTTTCAATTTTTTCCTTAAAAAAATATTTTATTTTTTCAGCATCATCATATGAATTCTGATTCAGTCTGTGTTTGTGTTCTGATTCGTAGCATTCGGAGCCGAGACAGATGCGGCTCGACCCAAACAAAGTTATCGCTCCGGCAAAATTATCCTCGTCTCCCTGGATATCTGCCAAGCGCGAGCCAACCCAATATATTTTGCTCATAATTCCTAGTTATCAGCCGCACCACCTATCCACATTCTTTTCAACGTATTAGCCCGTTCCAGCGTCGCTTTGAGGCTGGAATCGCTGACCTGGGTGTAGATCTGGGTGGTGGCGATACTGGCATGGCCCAGCAGTTTCTGAACGAAGCGGATGTCAACCCCGGCCTCGATCAGTTGAGTCGCGGCGGTGTGGCGCAGCATATGCGGGGTGACGCGACGCTCGATCCCCGCTGCCCGCGCCAGTTGGCTCAGGCGGCGGCGGATCGTCTGGGCGGTCAAGGCTACGCCATCCGCGCCCACCAGCAGCCGGTCCGAGCCGGAGCCAGGCGCCGCGCGGGCGGCGAGATAACCGCGCAGGATCCGTTCCGCCTCCGCCCCCGGCAGATAGACCCGTCGTTCGCGGTTGCCTTTGCCGCGCACCCGGATCGTCGCCGCGACCGGATCGACCTCCTCCAGCCCGACCGAGACCAGTTCGCCGATGCGCAGGCCGGTGGTGAACAGGCAGACGATGATGAAGCGGGTCTGCACCTCGGCGAACCCGCCCCCCTGGGCGGCCCGTTCGGCGGCGGCGAGCAGGCGCCGCATCTCCTCGGGCGACAGTGCCCGGGGCAGGCGGCGCGGCAGGCGAATCGTCAGGTCAAGCCGGTGAAACGGACTGAGCGCGATCACCTCGTCCCGTTCCAGCCAGCGGAACATCACCTTCAATGCCGCCATCCGGCGCTTGACCGAGCTTTCCTTCAGTCCCTCCACGTCAAACAGGTGGGCGGCGTAGCTCCGCAACAGGGCCCGGTCGATGCCATCGATCGCTTTCCGCCCGCCGGCAAAGGCGGCGAAGTCGGCCAGATCGGTCCGATAGGCCCGCAGGGTATTCGCTGAAAGACAGCGCCCAACCCGGCAGTGCTCAATAAAACGAGAAATGCATTCGGTAAGAATCACCTGCGCCACCCGACAAGAACGCTCTCCTCCTGCCGTTCATCCGTCTCTCCACCCGCCTTGACAAGAAACAAATTCGCCTTGTCATCTTCAACTCTGATCGCGTTTATCCGTTGGTCATGCCTGACGCCTTTTTGCCGCATCCCCGCCAAGCTTCACCGGCAAAAGGATTGTCATCATCCGGTCAAGACAGCGAACGGCGGCAACGCCCTTCGGCGTCGAGACGGCGGCGGGCGGGGCGGCCGGGGCTTCGCGGCTCCCCTCCGCCGCGACCGTCACAAAAGCTTCATCAAACCGTCAAAGAGGCGTAACCCCCCCCGGCTATGGTGGCGACGCAGCCGGGGACAGCCGCCGAGGCGGCACCGTGTTGGCCTCGATCGGAGGTTCGATGTTGAGAGGAACCAGGAGAGGGGACGCGTCGGCCCCGGCGTGGCAAGCGCGCCCGACCGGCGGTCACGCGCCGTCATCGCCTCGCCTGTTCCGATGATCCCGGCCGTCTCCCCCGGTGGGCGACGGGACGCTCCCGCCGGGGTGTTTGTTTCCCTGCCGCCGATGCGCTCTGTTACAGTCCGCCCCGGCGTCCCGCCCTCCCGCCCACCAGTCAGACCCGGTCCATGTCGCTGATCCTGCTGACCCTCGTTCTTCTCGCCCTCACCGCCTACGGTTTCAGCACCGGGCGCCGCAAGGCCCTGGCGGTCGCCGACGGCAATCCGCGCCTGCTGCATTCGCTGCCCAACCATCACGGTTATCTGGTCGCGCTGTGGTGCGGCCTGCCCGCCCTGCTGGTGGTGGTCGGCTGGCTGGTGTTCGAGCCGGCGCTGCTGCATGCCCTGGTCACCGCCTCGCTGCCGCCCGATCTCGCCGGCCTGCCCGCCGAGCGGCTGGCCCTGGTCTACAACGAGATCCGCAACGTCGCCCACAACGGTACCGCGCCGAGCAGCCCGGCGGTGGCCGAGGCCGCCCATCATCTGCTCGCCCTGCGCGAGACGATGTTCGCCACCGTCGCCGCGCTGGCCCTCGGCGTCGCCGTCGCCGGTCTGGCCTGGGCCCGCACCCGGGTCCATCGCGACCTGCGCGCCCGCAACCGGGTCGAACGGGTGGTGACGATCGCGCTGATGATCTCCTCGACCGTGGCGATCTTCACCACCATCGGCATCGTCCTGTCGCTGCTGTTCGAATCGCTGCGCTTCTTCCAGTTCGTGCCGCTGACCGACTTCCTGTTCGGCACCTCGTGGAGCCCGCAGACGGCGATGCGCGCCGGCCAGGTCGGCAGTTCGGGCGCGTTCGGCGCGGTGCCGCTGTTCACCGGCACCCTGCTGATCGCCGGCATCGCCCTGGTGGTGGCGGTGCCGATCGGGCTGCTGGCCGCGATCTACATGGCGGAATACGCCCTGCCCCGCTTCCGCGCGGTGGTCAAGCCGCTGCTCGAGGTGCTGGCCGGCATCCCCACCGTGGTCTACGGCTTCTTCGCCGCCCTCACCGTCGCCCCGTTCGTGCGCGACACCGGCCTCGCCCTCGGCCTCGACGTCGCCTCGGAAAGCGCGCTGGCCGCCGGGCTGGTGATGGGGATCATGATCATCCCCTTCGTCTCCTCGCTGTCGGACGACGTCATCACCGCCGTGCCGCAATCCCTGCGCGAGGGTGCCTACGGCCTGGGCGCCACCAAGTCCGAGACGATCAAGCAGGTGGTGCTGCCCGCCGCTTTGCCCGGCATCGTCGGCGGCGTGCTGCTGGCCGCCTCGCGCGCGATCGGCGAGACGATGATCGTGGTGATGGCCGCCGGGCTGGCCGCCAACCTCACCGCCAATCCGCTCAAGGCGGTGACCACCGTCACCACCCAGATCGTCACCCTGCTGGTCGGCGACCAGGAATTCGACAGCCCGAAGACCCTGGCGGCCTTCGCCCTCGGCCTCGCTCTGTTCACCATCACCCTTTCGCTCAACGCCGTGGCGTTGCACATCGTCAACAGGTACCGGGAAAGATATGACTGACACCACCCAGGCCGCCGCGTTGGCCGCCGAGCGGACCAGCGCCGACACCGTCGCCGCCCGGCTGAAGCGGCGCCATGCCGCCGAACGCCGCTTCCGCGCCGTCGGACTGGGCGCGGTGCTGTTCGCCCTTGGCTTCCTCGGCATCCTGCTCACCACCATCCTCGGCAACGGGATGTCGGCCTTCCTCTCGACCTACGTCAAGGTCGAGGCCAGCTTCGACCCGGCCCTGCTCGGGATCGAGGGCGCCCCCACCGCCGAGACCATCGCCGCCGCCGATTATCGCGCGGTGATCCGCCAGGGGCTGGCGCGCGCCTTTCCCGAGGCGCAGAGCCGCACCGAGCAGCGCCAGTTGATGGGGTTGGTGTCGAGCGGGGCCGAGGCCGACCTGCGGTCGATGCTGCGCGATGACCCGGCCCTGCTCGGCCAGACCCGCGAGGTCTGGCTGCTGGCCAACGACGACATCGACATGGCGGTCAAGGGCCACGCCCCGCGTCAGGCCGGCGTTCCCGGCAGCCGGCTGAGCGAGAACCAGTTGCGCTGGCTGAGCGCGCTCGAGGCGCGCGACGCGGTCAAGACCCGCTTCAACACCATCCTGTGGACCTCGGGCGATTCGCGCCAGCCGGAACTGGCCGGGTTGTGGGGGGCGATCGTCGGCTCGGTGTTCTCGCTGACCATCACCCTGCTGGTCAGCTTCCCGCTCGGGGTCGCCACCGCGGTCTATCTGGAGGAATTCGCCCCCAAGAACCGCTGGACCGACCTGATCGAGGTCAACATCAACAATCTGGCGGCGGTGCCGTCGGTGGTGTTCGGCCTGCTCGGGCTCGCGGTGTTCCTCAACGCCTTCGGCATGCCGCGCTCGGCCCCGCTGGTCGGCGGTCTGGTGCTGGCGCTGATCTGTCTGCCCACCATCATCATCGCCGCCCGCGCGGCGATGAAGGCGGTGCCGCCCTCGATCCGCGAGGCCGCCGCCGGGCTCGGCGCCTCGCGGCTCCAGGTGGTGGTCGATCACGTCCTGCCGCTGTCGATGCCGGGAATCCTGACCGGCACCATCCTCGGCATGGCCCACGCCCTGGGCGAGACCGCGCCGCTCTTGATGATCGGCATGGTCGCCTTCATCGTCGACATCCCGGCCACCCCGCTCGACCCGGCGGCGGTGCTGCCGGTCCAGGTCTATCTGTGGGCCGACAGTCCCGAACGCGCCTTCGTCGAGCGCACCTCGGCCGCGATCATGGTGCTGCTGCTGTTCCTGGCGGCGATGAATCTTGTCGCGATCCTGCTGCGCAAGAAATTCGAAAGAAAGTGGTAGCCGTCTCATGAACAGCCCGGTCAACCCCCGCGCCATCGAGGGCCGCGCCAAGATCTCGGCCCGGGGTCTCAACGTCCATTACGCCGAAAAGCACGCGCTGCATTCGGTCGATCTCGACATCCATTCCGGCGAGGTCACCGCGCTGATCGGCCCGTCCGGCTGCGGCAAATCGACCTTCCTGCGCTGCATCAACCGGATGAACGACATGGTCGAGACGGCGCGGGTCAGCGGCCGGCTGACCATCGACGGCGCCGACATCTACGATCGCGGCCTCGACGTGGTGCAGTTGCGGGCGCGGGTGGGGATGGTGTTCCAGAAGCCCAATCCCTTCCCCAAATCGATCTACGACAACGTCGCCTACGGTCCGCGCATCCACGGCCTCGCCCGCGACCAGGAGGAACTGGACGAGATCGTGATGACCAGCCTGGAAAAGGCCGGCCTGCTGGGCGAGGTCAAGGACCGGCTGACCGAATCCGGCACCGGCCTGTCGGGCGGGCAGCAACAGCGGCTGTGCATCGCCCGCGCCATCGCGGTCGGCCCCGAGGTGATCCTGATGGACGAGCCCTGTTCGGCGCTCGACCCGATCGCCACCGCCAAGGTCGAGGAACTGATCGACGAGCTGCGCGACAATTACACCATCGTGATCGTCACCCATTCGATGCAGCAGGCGGCGCGGGTGTCGCAGCGCACCGCCTTCTTTCATCTCGGCAAGCTGATCGAGGTCGGCGACACCGAACAGATCTTCACCAATCCGCAACAGCCCCTGACCCAGGGCTACATCACCGGCCGCTTCGGATAATCACGGGAGGGCCGCGCATGGAAGAAGTGCATACCGTCAAATCCTACGACGAGGAACTGGCCCACCTGACCGGGATCATCGCCCGGATGGGGGGAATGGCCGAGGCCCAGCTGACCGCCGGGCTTCAGGCGCTGGCCCGGCGCGACGACGACCTCGCTCAGCGGGTGGTGGCCGGCGACGCCCGCATCGACGAACTCGACCGCGAGGTGCAGAGCTTCGCCGTCCGCCTGCTGGCGCTGCGCCAGCCGATGGCGGTCGATCTGCGCCAGATCGTCGGCGCCCTCAACATCTCGGGCGAGATCGAGCGGGTCGGCGATTATGCCGCCAACCTCGCCAAGCGGGCGTTGGTGCTCAACCGCGCCGGCATCACCGCGCCGGTGGCCGGGGTGGTGCGGCTGGGTGAGATGGTGCGCGGCCTGCTGAAGGACGTGCTCGACGCCTATCTCGAAAAGGACCTGACCAAGGCGCTCGGGGTGTGGAGCCGCGACGAAGAGGTCGACGCGATGTACAACGCGGTGATGCAGGATCTGATCACCCTGATGACCGAGGATCCCGGCACCATCGCCACCGCCACCCACCTGTTGTTCATGGCCAAGAACATCGAACGAATCGGCGACCACGCCACCAACATCGCCGAGGCCCTGCATTACCAGATCCTCGGCACCTCGCCGGCCGGTTCGCGGCCGAAGGGAAACACCGTCGGAGGACCGGAATGAGCCAGCGCGACCCCAACCCGGCCGGGCAGGCCAAGCCGCTGATCCTGATCGTCGAGGACGAAGCCTCGCTCGCCACCATGCTGCGCTACAACCTCGAGAAGGAGGGGTTCCGCGTCTGCGAGGCCGGCGACGGCGAGGAGGCGCTGACCCTGGTGGCGGAACGCCGGCCCGATCTGGTGCTGCTCGACTGGATGCTGCCGGCGCTGTCGGGGATCGAGGTCTGCCGCCAGTTGCGGCGCAAGCCGGCCACCCGCGACCTGCCGATCATCATGCTGACCGCGCGCGGCGAGGAAAGCGACAAGATCCGCGGCCTCAACACCGGGGCCGACGATTACCTGACCAAGCCGTTTTCGCTGCCCGAACTGATGGCCCGCACCCGCGCCCTGCTGCGCCGGGTCCAGCCGGTGCCGCAGAAGGGCCAGCTGGCCTGGGGCGACATCAGCATGGACCTCGCCGCCCACCGCGTCTCCCGCGCCGGCCGGCCGATCCATCTCGGCCCGACCGAGTTCCGCCTGCTGCAATTCTTTCTCCAGCATCCCGGCACGGTGTTCTCGCGCGAGGAACTGCTCGACGCGGTGTGGGGGCCGGACATCTATGTCGAGCCGCGCACGGTGGACGTCCATATCCGCCGCCTGCGCAAGGCGCTCAACTGCGACACCGAAAGCGACATCATCCGCACCGTCCGCGCCGCCGGCTACGCCCTCGACGCCGAATCCGCCGCCTGATTGCCCGGGCTCCGCCCGGACCCGCCAAGGGCCGCAAGGCCCTTGGAACCCTTTGATTGTCCTTCGGAACCCCGACCATCGACGGGATCCAAGGGCCCCCGGCCCTTGGCGGGTGCGGGCAGAGCCCGCCTCTTCCTCAGGTGCCGCAGAAGGTGCGGTGGGGCGGCGCCTCGGGCGGCGGCGGGGCCTGATAGGCCTCCAGCCCCGGCCGGGTCCGGTAAGGCTCGGCCAGCACCGCCAGCAGCCGCTCGAACGGGGCCAGATCGCCCGCCTCGGCCGCCGCCAGCGCGTCCTCGACCCGCTGGTTGCGCGGGATGTAGGCCGGATTGTGCCGCCGCATCAGGTCGACGACCGGAGCGCGGGCGCGCCAGCGTTCGCCCCAGCCCTGCGGCAGCGGCGGATCGGGATCGTCGCTCAGGGCGCGGAAGGTATTGGTGTAATCGGCGCCGGTGCGCTGCATCCAGTCGAGCAGTTCGGCAATCAGCGCCTCGTCGCCGGGCTGGAGCGCGGCCAGGCCGAGCTTGCCCCCCAGCATCGCCCGATGGCGCGCCGTCACCGTGGCGCCGAACCCCTCGATCACCGCCTCGGCCCGCGCCAGCCCGTCGGGATCGAGCGGCAGCAGCGCCTCGGCCAGCCGGGCAAGGTTCCACTGCGCGCAGGCCATCTGGTTGCCGAAGGCGTAGCGGCCGCCATGATCGATCGAGCTGAACACCATCGCCGGGTGGTAGCGGTCGAGGAAGGCGCACGGGCCGTAATCGATCGTCTCGCCGGAAATGGTCATGTTGTCGCTGTTCATCACCCCGTGGACGAAGCCGACCCGCATCCAGCCGACCACCAGATCGGCCTGCCGGTCGGCCACCGCCGCCAGGAAGGCCCACGGCAGGTCGTCGCGACCGGCGAGGCCGGGATCGTGCCGCGCCACCGCGTAATCGAGCAGCGCCCGCAGCTCGGCCGCGCCGCGCCGCGCCGCATATTCGAAGCTGCCGACCCGCAGATGGCTGGCGGCGACCCGGGTCAGGATCGCCCCGGCCAGCGGGGTCTGGCGCAGCACCGTCTCGCCGGTCGTCACCACCGCCAGGGCGCGGGTGGTGGGCAGGCCGAGGGCGTGCATCGCCTCGCCGAACAGATATTCGCGCAGCATCGGCCCGAGCGCGGCGCGACCGTCGCCGCCGCGCGAATAGGGGGTACGCCCCGCCCCCTTCAATTGGAGATCGACCCGGCCGCCATCGGGGCGGAGATGCTCGCCGAGCAGGATCGCCCGCCCGTCGCCGAGGACGTTGAAAAAACCGAACTGATGGCCGGCATAGGCCTGGGCCAGCGGTTCGGCCCCCTCGGGCAGGCAATTGCCGGCGAACAGCGGCGCCGCCTCCCCCGCCTCGCCGAGGGCAGGGTCGAGCCCCAGCTCGGCGGCGAGGGCGTGATTGAACCGCACCAGCCGGGGCGCGGCGACCGGACTCGGCCCGATCCGGGTGTAGAGCGTCGGCGGCAGGCGGCCATAGCTGTTGTCGAAGCGCCAGCAAGGCTGCGGCATCATGGCTCTCCCAAGTCTGCTTTTCAGACTTAGTCTAATGCCAAACCTCGCCGAAGACCAGGAACGAGGCGTCCCCCCCCCGACAGACGCTCAGCCGAGGATCGCTCAGCCGGGGCCGTCGCTGGCGGCGGCCAGCAGCGGCACGACCAGATCGCTGATCGGCGTCGGGATGCCATGGAAGCGGCCATAACGCTGCACCACCCCGTTGCGGATGTCCCATTCGAGCGGGCGGCCGGCCTCCCGGTCGGCGAGGATCGAGCTGCCCATGTCGGCCGGCAGAGCCTGGAACTGGGCCAGGATCTCTTGCGCCACCGCGTCGCCCAGCACCGCGCCCTCCGCCCGCGCCACCGCCAGGCCTTCCCGCAGATAGGCCAGCGCCAGCCCGGCGATGTCGGCGCGGGAGAACATCGCGGCGCGGCGCCCCGCCAGCACCATCAGCCCCGCCACCGCGTTCTGGAGCAGCTTGCGCCAGGCCAGGGAGGTGAAATCGGCAGCGGCGGCGAGCTCGACCGCGCAGCGCGTCCCCTGCAACGCCGCCACCACCACGCCGACCGCCGGCGTCTGTGGCAGGGTGAGGCGGGGCTTGCCGCGCAGCCAGACCGAACCGTCCGGCTGGCGTTGGGCGGGGAACCACACCACCGAGGGCAGCACCGGGCTGCCGGGCAGGGAGGGGGCGATGCGCCTTTCCTGCTCGACGCCATTCTGCAACACGCAGACCACGGTCCGCGCGTCGCACAAGGCGGCAAACCACGGCGCCGCCGCCTCGATCTGGGTTGCCTTGACCGCGACGAAGAGCAGATCGACCGTGGTTTCGATCGTGGCCGGATCGGTCCGCACCGGCCCCGGAACCAGAAGGTCGCCGCCGTCGCCGCGCAGGGTCAGCGACGGCAGCGCCGTGCGGCCACACAGCATCGGGGTGCGGCCGGCCTCGTGCAGCGCGGCGGCGATGGTGGTGCCGATCGCCCCCGGACCGAGCAGGGCGATGGTGGGCGCAATGGTGGGAAGCGGAGGGGGGGCCATCGTGATGGATACCTGCGGTGTGGGGGTTATCGGGGGGTCTGGCGGCGGGGCAGATGGGGCCGCAGCATCAGCACCAGCGGCAGGATCAGGACGGCGGTCGCCGCCGTGGCCAGCACGCCGATCGTCCGGGTGCCGTGGTCGGCGATCGCGCCATACAGGATCGGCGCGATCCCGCCCGCGCCGATCACGCAGGTGTAGAAGATCGCGAAGGCCCGGCTCCGGTCGCCCCGGGCCAGCTCGGGCACGGTGCCGTACAGAACCGAGGAGGTGCCGTTCAGCACGAGGCCGAGCCAGGGCAGCAGGACGAGGGTCGGCAGCAGCGGGGTGACCAGCGTCGCCGCGATCAGCGCCGCCGTGGCGGCTTCGGTCGCCAGCACGCTGCCGACCACCCCCAGCCGCTCGCCGAGCCAGGCACAGCCCGCCTTGCCGAACGCCCCGCCGATGAACAGCAAAGCGAGGGCGGCGCCGATTGTGGGCGTGTCCCCGCCCCGTTGCTGGATGAGGAAGGGCAGGAACAGCAGATAGCCCATCCGGGTCGCCGTATCGAGCGCCCCGATCGTCGCGAGGATCGGAAAGCCGCCACGGCCACCGCCGGCTTCCGTCCGGTTCGGGGCGGTCCGGGTGGCGGGAACCGCCGGGACCAGTCCCCCCAGGGCGACCGCCAGCCCGAACCCCAGCACCGCCAGCACCACCAGCACCGCGCGCCAGTCGAGCAGCGGCAACAGCAGCGCGATCAGCGCCGGCAAGGCGGCTTTGCCGAGATCGCCGGAAAAATTGTAAAGGCCGAGGGGACGTCGCGACGCCTCGCCGTAATTGTCGGCCACCAGCGCCGAAGCCCGCGGATGCTGGAGGCTCGATCCGAGCCCGGCGACGACCAGACCGACGCACAGCCCGGCAAAACCGAAGGGCAGCGCCATGATCAGCAGGCCGGTCGCGGCGAGGACGGTCGCCAGGACCAGCACCGCGCGCGGCGACCAAGCGCGCAGCACACGGTCGGACGGGATCTGGAGACCCCCCATGGTGGCGGAATAGAGGGCGCGCACCACCGCCACCCCCGCATAGGACAGCCCGAACTGCCCCTGCCAGAGCGGCAGGAAGGCGTAGAGGCCATCGGTGTAGCCGTCATGCAGGGCGTGGGCGAGACAGGCCGCCAGCAGGCTGCGCTTCTGCCGGGGCGCCCGAGAATCGGGCGGCGTCCCGGAAAGGTCTGTCGAGGAGGCCATGGGCAGGGCTCGGTCGTACCGGTTGCGGATCCCAACCCTATCCATGTGAAATTTTATCGACTAGCCTGTTTCCCATCACGGATAGCGTTCGTTTTTCTCACGGATCCGCCCGATGCGTCGCCTTCCCCCCTTGAACGCCCTGCGCATCTTCGAGGTCGCCGCCCGGACCGGCAGCTATGCCGAGGCCGGGGCCGAACTCGGCCTGACCCATGGCGCGGTCAGCCGCCAGATCGCCACGCTCGAAGGCTGGCTGGGGCAACGGCTGTTCACCCGGGACGGAAGGCGGATGGTGGCGACGCCGGCGGCGAAGATCTTCGCCGCCGAGGTCGGCCTGTCGTTCGACCGTCTGGCGGTGGCGGCGGAGGCCTGCGGCCGCCCCGCCGCGCGGCGCCTGCTGCGGGTCAGCGCCCCGACCAGTCTGGCGATGCGCTGGCTGATCCCCCGGCTCGACCGCTATCACGCCGATCATCCCCAGGTCGAAGTGGTGGTCACGACGGTGTCCTGCGTGGTGGAGGATCTGCGCGGCGGCGTCGATGTGTCGATCCGCCGTGGCGTGGCCCGCGACGATCTGTGGCCCCGGCATCGCGCCGTTCCGGTGCTGGAGGACGTCGACACGCTGATCATGAGCCCGGCACTGTTCGCGCGCCGGCCGGTGCTGGTTCCGGCCGACATCGAGGGGCACACCCTGCTGGCCAGCGAAACCCGTGCCGGCGACTGGGCCAACTGGCTTGAGGCGGCCGGACTGGCCCATCTGGCCGGCCTGCCCCGCCGGACCTTCGACCACTTCTTCGTGACGCGTCAGGCGGTGGAAGACGGGCTGGGCCTGGGGATCGGTCCGCTGCCGATGCTGGAGCTCGACGTTGCCGCCGGCCGGCTGCTGACGCCGCTGCCGGAGATCCGGGTGCCACGCACCGGGTATGTCGCGATCATCCCCCGCCGGGCCGAGGCCGGCACCCTGGCCACCGGCTTCGTCGATTGGCTGGTCGAAGAGAGGCGCGCCTCGGCAGACCCCGGCGTGGACCGTGGGGGCGAGGATCGGGCCTGCGAGGGGCGGATCTGACCTCCAGCAACGGCTTCCCTCGCGGTTGGACTCCCGCAGGCGACATGGCGCGCGCAAGCAGCAAACGCGCGCCCGGCGGGTCAAGGCCGCAACCGCTCGGTTGGACGCGCGCCAAGCCGAGCCGGGGCGCCGTCAGTGCAGCAGCTTGACGGCGGCGATGATCAGCGCGGTCTGGGCGACGATGGTGCCGAACATCCACTTGATGATGTCAGCTTTTGCCTCGGCGATCTCGGCTTTCAGTTCGGTTCTCACCGCAGCGATCCCGGCTTTCAGTTCGGTTTTCACCTCGGCGATCTCAGCCTTCAGTTCGGTTTTGGCTTCGATCAGATCGGTCTTGGTCGCCGCCTGGCTGTCGAGAAACTCGCCGAGGGCCTCGACCTGGGCGCGACTGAAGCCGGCATCCTGAAGCCTGAAGGCGGCGTTGGTGCTCATGCCGCCTTCTCCCGCAGCCTGACCCCCGGCCCGCCACCGTCGATGAATTCGACCCCAGCCCCCTCCAGGGTGGCGCGGATGGTTTCCACGGTACGTGGGTAGAGGCTCTCGCCCCGTTCCAGGCGGGTGATGGTTCCCGGGGCGACATCGGCTAGGGCGGCAAGCTCCCTTACGCCCAACCCCAGGCCCGCACGGGCCATCCTGCATTGTTCTGGCGTCATCGGAAGATTGATATCCCGCATCAATGAGCGCGTTGACGGCGACCGGCGCCGTTTGACACACTGTATCAATCTTGCAACCAAGGGGCAAGGTGGCCGGATGAGGGGGCGGCTCGGAAGTCTCGCCCGCCCCCACGCGAAGGCCCGATTGGGGAGTCATTGCGGGATCAGACGGGGCCCCAAAAACAAGAAACCAAGCCTTTTCAGGGGCTTGGTTCGAATTGTTGGCGGAAGCGGTGGGATTCGAACCCACGAATCCTTGCGGATTGCTGGTTTTCAAGACCAGTGCCTTCAACCACTCGGCCACGCTTCCCCCGGCATACGGGGCCAGGACAACTGATACCCCGCGAGGGGCCGTGGTGGCAAGCCTCGGCGCGGCGGCGCGCCGCCCGCCCCCGCCCGGACCGGCCGGCGCGCGTGTCACGGCGATGAACGTCATAGACAAAAAACCATAGCGCGAACGGGTGACAGTAAATCTCACGCCAAGTCTTTCGACCGAAGGGCGAGATCGACGCATTACGGTTCAAATTCCACCAATTTTGCCGATAAAATCATTTCCGGCGCCCCGCGCCGACTGCCATGATCAATGCCGCCGCCCCGGCGGGATTTCCCCCACCGCATTCTTTGGTTATAATCCCGGTGCCATGAATCCTCTTCCGCCGACCGCTCCGCTGCCGTCCCCGGCATCGACCGCCCCGGCCGGGGCGGTGGTGACGGATGCGGCGGGGACGGCCGCGCCCTTCCTGGTCGCCATCTGCAATCACAAGGGCGGCGTCGCCAAGACCACCACCTGCCTCAATCTCGCCCTCGGCCTCGCCGCCGCCGGCCAGAGCGTGGCGGTGGCCGATTTCGATTCGCTCGGCACCGCCACCCGCGCCCTCGGCGCCGAGGGGGCCCGCCTCGGCAGTTACGAGGTGCTGACCGGGCGCTGCCGGCTCGACGCCGCGCTGCACCCCACCCCCCAGGCCGGGGTGTCGATGGTGGCCGCCACCGCCAACCTCCATCTCGCCGAGGTCGAACATGAGGTGATCGGGCTCGATGCCCGCCGCCTGCGCGCCCGGCTCGGCGCCAGCGGCCGGATCGACACCCTGCTGATCGACTGCCCGCCCTCGCTGGGGGTGATCGCGGTCAATCTGGTCTCCGCCGCCGATCTGGTGCTGGTGCCGGTGCCGCCGACCGCCTATGCCCGCGACGGGCTCGCCAAGACGCTCGACATCATCACCGCCTGCCGCAACGGCGGCGGCGGACCGGCGCCGCGCATCCTGATCACCATGGCCGACCCCGACGATCCCGCCGCCGCCGCCGCGATCGCCCGCATCCGCCAGGACCATCGCGAGCAGGTCTACCCCGTCGCGATCCCGTTCGACCGGCGCAACGAAACCCTGGCCGCCGACGGCCGCATCCTGCTGGCCGCCGCCCCCGACAGCCCCAGCGCCGCCGCCTATCTCCACGCCACCCTCGGCCTGATGCGCGATCTGCGCCGGCTTCCCCGGCCGGCGCTGGCGGCCGCGCCCCCCCCGGCGGCGCTGACGCCCCCCGCCCCGCCGCCGCCCGCACCGGCCGAAAACCTCGTCCCGGCCGAAAACGTCGCCCCGGCCGAAAACGTCGCCCCGTCCCGTCCCGTCCCGCCGCCGGCCGCGCCGCTGCCAAAGCCGCCGGCACGGCGCGGCCGGACCACCGCGATGTCGCTTGCCGCCGGCCTCGCCGGACTGGCGGCGCTGG
>NZ_JBHUIY010000049.1:0-22218 GCF_042683125.1 Phaeospirillum tilakii | reverse complement strand
CAGGACAGCACCCGGCGACTGTACCAGTCGACCACGGCGGCGAGGGTGACGAAGCCCCGGGCCATGGGAATGTAGGTGATATCCATCGCCCATACCTGGTTCGGCCGTTCGATCCTCATCTCCCGCAGCAGGTACGGGAAGACCTGGTGCCCCGGCACCGGCTTCGAGGTGTTCGGCCGGCGGTACAGCGCCTCGATGCCCATGCGGCGCATCAGCGTGATCACCCGGCCGCTCCCTCCAGCAACTGCCCCCGCCAGGTCGTGATCTGATTGGGGTGCACGTCATACTGCTGAGCCAGCTCGGCCAGCGTCTTGTCGCCCTTGATGGCCGCCAGCGCCACCTTCGCCTTGAAGGCCGGTGAATGGGTCCGGCGCGCACGTTTCGTCATGGTCCTTCCTCCTGCGCGGCATCGTCGCCGCTTTCAGGCGGGAAATCCACTTATCCCCCTGTCCGAATTTCCCAGGCCGGCTCTCTGGGCTCCGGCGCGCCAAGCCTTGACCCCCCCTGGGAGATGTGACTATGGTCCGGTCTCCATTCGAAACAGGATCTGGGCGATGAGCCTGCACCATTTGACCGCCGACCCGCTGTTGGCGCGTATCCTTCGTCGTGGCCGTTCCCTGTTCGCCGCTGATCTCGACCGGCACCAGTCGGCTCTGCGGGCAGAACTGGACGGGGCCCGGGTGCTGGTGATCGGTGCGGGAGGGTCGATCGGCTCCGCCTTCACCCGCCAAGTGGCGGCATACCCGCTGGCGGCGCTGCATCTGGTCGATCTCAACGAGAACACTCTGGTCGAGGTGGTGCGCGACCTGCGTTCGGCCGAAGTGCGGTTGCCGCCCGATCTGCGCAGCCTCTCGATTGATCTGGGCGGCGAGGAGTTTGCCCGGTTCGCCGCCGCCCATGGTCCGTGGGATCATGTCGTCAATTTTTCCGCGATGAAGCATGTTCGGGCGGAACGCGATCCGTTCAGCCTGATGCGGATGATCGATGTCAATGTCGGCGCGTTGCATCGGGCGTTTGACCGGGTCGGCCCGGCCCGGCGCCTGTTCTCGGTCTCGACCGATAAATCCGTCCGTCCCGCCAATCTGATGGGGGCGACCAAGAACCTAATGGAGCGGGTGCTGTTCTGCCGTCGGGGCGGCATTGCGTCCTCCGCCCGTTTCGCCAACGTCGCCTTTTCCGCCGGCAGTCTGCTTGAGGGGTTCGAATTGCGGCTGGCCAAAGGGCAACCGCTTGCCGCGCCTCTTGACGTCCGGCGCTATTTCATCTCGGCCGAGGAAGCCGGGCAGCTTTGCCTGCTCGCCGCGTTTGTCGCCGGCCCGTGCGAGGTGTTCTTCCCCCGCCTCGATCCCCGGGATGATCTGCTGAGTTTTGCCGACATCGCCCGCGCGGTTCTGGAGGCGCGGGGGCTGGAGCCGCAGCCCTGTGCCGACGAGGCGGAAGCCAAGGCGATGCTCGGGCGTGATCCCCGTCGCTGGCCCTGCCTGTTTTCCCCTTCCGACACCACCGGCGAGAAAATGGCCGAGGAATTCTGGCGCGAGGCGGAAACCCCTGATTTCTCTCGTTTTGCCGAGATCGGGGTGATCCGCGAGCCGGCAGCCGACCGCGCGGAGATCGACGCCTTCCTCGACGAGATCGCCGCTCTGCGCCGGCGTCCGGTGTGGGACAAGGCGGAAATCGTTGCCGCCCTGGCCCGCGCGGTCCCCGACCTCGATCATGCCGAGCTGGGTCGCAACCTCGATCAGAAGATGTGAGACGGCCATGATTCCGCTCTGTGTCCCCGATCTTTCTGGTAATGAGGCGCGCTACCTCGCCGAATGCGTCGAAACCACCTTCGTCTCGTCGGTCGGTCCGTTCGTCAATCGTTTCGAGACGATGATCGCCTACGCGACCGGAGCCGGACAGGCCGTCGCCACCTCGGCCGGCACCACCGCGCTGCATCTTGCCCTGGTGACACTGGGGGTCGAGCCGGGCGATCTGGTGATCGTGCCCAGCTTCACCTTTATCGCCAGCGCCAACGCCATCGCCCATGCCGGCGCCGTGCCGTGGCTGGCCGACATCGCGGTCGACAGCTGGACGCTGGATCCGTTGGTGCTGGAACGGATGCTGGACGAGGAAACCGTGGTTCGGCGGGGTCAGCGTCTCCATTGCCGCAGCGGTCGCCGGGTGGCGGCGGTGATGCCGGTGCATACCCTGGGCAGCCCGGCCGATCTCGACGCGATCGTGCCGATCGCCCGAGCCGCCGGATTGCCGGTGGTGGCCGATGGCGCCGCCTGCCTGGGCGCGACCCTGCGTGGCCGGCCGGCCGGGCGGATGGGGGCAGATCTGACCTGTCTGTCCTTCAATGGCAACAAGACGGTGACCACCGGTGGCGGCGGCGCGTTGGTCGGCGACGACGCGGCGCTGTGCGCCCTGGCTCGCCATCTCGGCACCACTGCCCGGGTCGGGCGGGACTACAATCACGACAGGATCGGCTTCAATTATCGGATGACCAATCTTGCCGCCGCGGTCGGCTGCGCCCAATTGGAACGGCTCGATGCCTTCCTTACCGCCAAGCGGCGGATCCGGGCCGGCTACGAGGTCGGCTTGGCGAACCGGGCCGATTATGGCCGTTTCCCGGCGCCGGACTGGGCCGAGGGGGCGTGCTGGCTGTCCGGGTTGGTTGCCCGTGACCCGGCCCATGCCGCCCGCCTGCGCGCCACCCTGGCCGAGGGCGGCGTTGAGGCCCGCTCCTTCTGGAAGCCGGTTCATCTGCAGGCCCCCTATGCCGACGCCCCCCGGACTCCGCAACCGGTGGCGGACGATTTGTGGGAGCGGGTGGTGATCCTGCCCAGTTCCGTTGCCCTGACCGAGGCGGAGCAGGGGCAGGTGATCGACCTGCTGCGCGCGCAGCGATGAGCGGCTGGATTTCCGGCGTGGGCCGGTCGTAGACTGCGCCCTCTGTTGTTCCTGCCGTCGGATACCGGAATGAAGCCCTGGCACGCCGTCCTTGCCGCCGCCGATGATTCCCTGCACCAGGCTCTGGGACGGTTCGGACGGTTTCGTATCCTGCTTGTGGTCGATGCCGAACGGCGCCTGCTCGGGACGGTGACGGATGGCGACGTCCGGCGCGCACTGCTGCGCGGCGAGACGATGGATGCGCCGTTGGCGCGGATCATGAACCCCCATCCCCGTACCATCCCTCTCAACACCCCGCGCTCGGCCGCGCTGACGATGATGAAGTCGCTCGACATCTACCAACTGCCGGTGGTCGATCAGGGGGTGGTGGTCGATCTGCTCATCCTGTCCGACATGGTTGAACTGACCGGCGAGCGGCCGAACTGGACGGTGATCCTGGCCGGGGGGCAGGGCAAAAGGTTGCGGCCGCTGACCGAGCATCTGCCCAAGCCGATGCTGACGGTCGGCGGTCAGCCGATCCTGGAGACGATCGTTCAGGAACTGGCGGCGCACGGACTGCGCCGGCTCTATCTCGCGGTGAATTACAAGGCCGAGATCATCAAGCGGCATTTCGGCGACGGCGGGCGGTTCGGCGTCGAGATCCGTTATCTTGAGGAGAACGAACCACTCGGGACGGCGGGGCCGCTCGGCCTTCTGCCGGAACGGCCGGTCGATCCGCTCCTGGTGATGAATGGCGACGTGCTGACCAAGGCGGATTTCGGTCAATTGCTGGCTTTCCACGAGTCCCGTGCGGCCGGCGCGACCGTCGGGGTGCGCCTGTTCGAAATGGAGGTGCCCTACGGCGTGCTGGAATTCGAGGGAGACCGCGTGAGCGCGATCGTCGAAAAGCCGGTGCAGCCTTTCAAGGTTTCTGCCGGGATCTATGCGCTCGATCCGGCGGTGTTGCCTGAGCGCCCGGTGCCTCTCGACATGCCCGATCTGTTGCGCGGGGTGATCGCCAGTGGTGGCACGGTGACCGGCTTTCCCATCCATGAATATTGGATCGATATCGGCCGGCCTCCGGAATTCCGCCAGGCCGCCGCCGATTTCGATGCCCTGTTCGTCGGGTCCTGAGCATGTCCGGCCGCGAGATCGCCGTCCTGACCGTCGGGCGGTCCGACTTTACCCGCTATCGTCCGGTCCTCCGGGCCTTGCGCGAAGCTCCGGACGTGACGTTGCGTTTGCTGGTGAGTGGAAACCATTTCTCGCCGACCTTCGGCGAAACTTGGCGCGACATCGCGGCCAGCGGGTTCTCGTTCGAGGCTGGGCTGGAGATGACCCTGGCTGGTGACACCGAGGCGGCAGTGGGTAAGTCCATCAGCCTGGGAACCGCCGCTCTGGCCCAGGCGTTTGCCGCGCGTCGGCCCGATTTGCTGGTGATACTGGGCGATCGCTATGAAATGCTGTGTGGCCCGCTTGCCGCGCTCGGTTTCATGATCCCGGTGGCGCACCTGCATGGCGGCGCGGTGACCGAGGGAGCGATCGACGAGCAGGTGCGGCACGCCCTGACCAAGATGAGCCACCTCCATCTTACCGCGATCGACAGCTATGCGGCCCGGATCCGGCAGATGGGCGAAGAGGCGTGGCGGGTACATGTGGTCGGGGTTCCGGCGCTCGATGACATTCTCGAGGCGGCGACTTTGACCCGGGAGGAGGCCTCCGCCGCCGTCGGTCTTGATCTCGCCCAGCCGACCCTGCTGGTTTCTTTTCATCCGACCACCCTGGAGGTCGATCGGATCGAGGAACAGACAGGGGACCTGATCGCTGCGCTTCAAGCCTGCGGTCTTCAGGCCGTGATCACCTATCCCAATGCTGATCGTGGCCATGCCGTGATCGTGGCGGCAATCGAGGCGCTGGCCGCGGGAGACGGTCGTTTCCGGTTGGTGCGCAATGCCGGGAATGCCCTTTATGGCAGCCTGATGCGTTATTGCCGCGCGATCGTCGGCAATTCATCGAGTGGGTTGGTCGAAGCGGGCAGTTTCCGCCTGCCGGCGGTCAATATCGGCCGGCGTCAGGAAGGTAAGCTGAAGCCGCCCCATGTGATCGATTGCTCTCATCACGTCGAGGCGATCGAAGCCGCGTTGGCGCGGGCGCTGTCGGACCGGTTTCGGGCAGGGATCGCTTCGATGTGCAACCCTTACGGTGACGGCACCGCTGGTCCCAGGGCCGCGCGGGTGCTGATCGAGACGCCGCTCGACCATCGTCTTCTCGTTAAGAAGTTCGTGGATTATCTCCCATGAACGGCGGGATACCCCTGTTCTTGTCTGGCCGGCGGGTGAGGCGCGGTGGCGCCGTTCGGGACGGATGCCGCTCGGGTCCCTCTTGTTTCGGAGCCTCGTTCCGCGGGCTCTGGCGCGCGCAGATCGGGGGGGCGTCCTTTCTTTCCTCTCCCCCATGGCAACGGGACCCGATCTTTCCATGACTCTCATCATCGTCGGTGCCGGACAGACCGGCCGTCTGTTTCTGGAAGTCATCCGCCGCCGGGGGGAGGTGGCCTGTGTCGGCTTTCTTGATGCCGATCCGGCGCTGCATGGCCGGGAGATCGACGGGGTGCCGGTTCTCGGGGGAGATGACCTGCTGGCGGCGGCGCCGGCCGGAGCTGATGCTGTCGCGATCGCCGTCGGCAACCTGAGATTGCGTCGTCTGCTGTTCCGGCGGGCCTGTGATCTCGGCTATCATCTGCCGCCGATCATCGACCCCAGCGCCAATCTCGCCTCCAGCGTCCGCTTGGGGGCCGGGGTGTTCGTGTCGATGGGGTCGACCCTGCTGAATGCCACGGCGATTGGCGATCTGACCCTGATCGGAACCGGCGTGAACGTCCTGCATGATACCGTTCTCGGCGCCAATTGCCTGATCGGCGGCGGCGCGACGATCGGGGCCGAGGTCACGATGGAGGAGGATGTCTTTGTCGGCGTGGGGGCGGTCCTCGCGTCGGGACGGAAGCGCATCGGTGCCGGTTCGCGGATCGGGGCCGGGGCGGTGGTCATTGGTGATGTTCCGGCTGGGGCTTTCCTGCTGGGGAATCCCGCCCGAGTCATCGGCAAGGCGAACGAGGAGTGATCGATGGGATCGATCTTCACGGACATTCTGGGGCGGACCGTCGGACTTGACCGGCCGTTCATTCTCGGCCGCGCGTCGCTTCGTTTCGGTGAATTGTTGGCGGAGGTTGACCGGATCTGCGCGGCTTTGGGCGGGGATGGGCGTCTGAACGGTGCCCGCGTGGCGGTCTGCTTCGACCAGGGGCCCGACTATCTCGCCTCTCTGCTCGGGATTCGTAAGGCCGGGGGGGTCGTGGTGCCGCTGGCGCCGCAATGGACACCGGCTGAGCAGCAGCGGGTCATCGTCCGGTCCGAGGCCCGTTTCGCCCTGGCCGACATGCCGGCGGTGGGGACGGTGGCTCCCCGGGCGGTTGCTTCCGTCGGCCGGGACAGTCTGCTGCTGACCCTGTCGCCGTCGGAAGAGACTGCCGCCGAGCCGGGTGACGCCGTCATCATCTTCACCTCGGGAACCACAGGCGAGCCCAAGGGGGTGGTGCTGACCGAGGCCGGGCTGTCCGCGAATGTCCGTGCCGTGGCGTCCTATCTCGGCCTACAGGCCGAGGATGCCTCGCCGATCTTCACCCCGCCTTGCTATGCCTACTCGATTTCGCAGAATCTGGTCCATGCCTGGGTCGGCGCATCGATCCTGCCGGTTGCGACCGGTTTGAAGTTGCCGGCGGAACTGCTGCGGCAGATTGGCGAACTCGGTCTGACCGGGGTATCGGCCAACCCGACCGCGTTCCGGTTGCTCTGCGCCCAGCCGGGGGGGGCTGCGCTGCCGTCGGTCCGCTACGTGATGACCGGAGGGCAGCCGCTGTCGCTGCAACTGGTGACGCAGATGGAGCGATTGTTTCCCCGGGCGCGGGTTTGCAACATGTATGGTTGTACCGAAAATGGTCCGCGCATCAGTTATTTCTGGCTCGACGGCCGGCGGGGACGGGATGTCACCGACCACCATGCGGTTGGTGTTCCGGTCGAGGGGACTGAGTTGCGATTGGTGGATGGCACCGGCCAGCCGGTTCCCGCCGGGGAGAGCGGTGAAATCCTGGTTACCGGCACCAGCCTGATGAGCCGTTACTGGAAGGATCCCGCTGGGACCAACGATCGGCTGCGCGCCGGCTGGCTGCATACCCGGGACATGGGGTATGTCGATTCCACCGGGTTGCTGTTCCTGACCGGGCGGGCCAATACTCTGATCAATGTCGGGAACCAGAAGGTTTCCCCGGAGGAGGTCGAGCAGGTGCTGTCCGGTGCCCCCGGGGTGGTCGAGGCGGCGGTTTACGGCGTGGCCGACCCGGTGACCGGCGAGGCGGTGGCGGCGCTGGTGGTGGTGGAAGGCGCGTTTGATGTCGCCGCTTTGCAGCGTCATTGTCGCGGCCTGCTGTCCAGCCACAAGGTCCCGAGCCGGATCGAGGCCGTGGCCGGTCTTCCCAAGACGCTGTATGGCAAGATCGATCGCAAGGCGCTGGCCGCGCGCGGCAAAAGTGGGGCGAACCCGTCAGTTTGACGTGGTCCGTTCGTTGAACCCATCCCTCCAACCCGGTTCGCGCGATGATCGTCGCGGGGCCGGGCTGACCCAGGAGCAGAGCGTGTCTGTTCATCAGCAGATCATCGACTATTTCGCAGAGATCAATCCGGCCGCGCTCGATGGGCCGGTCAACCCCGAACTGCTCAAGGTTCGTCGCCTGCTCGATTCGTTCCAGATGCTCGATTTTCTTCTGTTTCTCGAAAAATCCTTCCATCTGAAGATCGATGACGCCCAACTGTTGGGAGACGATTTCGAGACAATCGGCAAGGTGGTCTCATTCGTCGAACGTCATCAAAACGAGGAGAAGTGACGCCATGGCGGTTCATGTCGTCGCCGAGGTCGGCCCCAATCACAACGGTTCGCTGGAAACCGCGTTCGAGATGATCCGGCGCCTAGCCGCCACCGGGGTGGACAGCGTCAAGTTTCAGCTCGGGGCACCCGAGCGGGTCTATTCGCGTGATGCCTTCAAGGCCGATTACCAGAAACGGAATGATGGCGAACGGTCGGCGATCGAGATGTCGAAGGCGGTGCAGTTTCCGCGGGAAGCCCATCTGGCGCTTGCTGCCGCCTGTGCCGAGGCCGGGGTCGCGTATGCCTGTACCGCCTTTGACGTCGAATCGCTACGGTTCCTCGACGAGGCGATCGACCTGCCTTATTTCAAGGTTGCTTCAGGCGAGTTGCTGACCCTTGACATGCTGGAGTTCATCGCCGAGCGACGGCGTCCCGTCCAGCTCTCCACTGGGATGAGCACGTTCGAGGAGATCGATCAGGCGCTGGGGGTGCTGACCGCCAAGGGATTGCGTGACATCACCATTCTGCATTGCGTCAGCAATTATCCCGCGCCGTATGCCGACATCAATCTGCGTCTTCTGCCGGAACTGGCCCGTCGTTTTGGTCTGCCCGTGGGCTATTCCGACCACAGCCTGGGGGTGGAATGCTGCCTCGCCGCGGTGGCGTTGGGGGCCTGCGTGTTGGAAAAGCACGTGACCCCCGATCCCACTTTGCCCGGCCCCGACCACAAGGCTTCGGCGACCATCGAGGAAATGGGCGCGCTGGTCAGCTCGGTTCGCAAGGTCGAGCAGGCCCTGGGGGGGGCGGGCAAGGTGTTTTCCGCCGCCGAGGAGGGGGTGCGGCGGATGGCGCGCAAAAGCATCGTCACCGCCATCGATTTGCCGGCCGGCCATGTACTCACCTCCACTGACATCACCTTCAAGCGCCCAGGGACGGGGGTGTCGCCGATGGAGCGCGATCGGGTGATCGGCCGTCGCCTCGCCCGCCCGTTGGAGGCCGATCGGGTGATTACGCCCGACGATCTGGCATGAGATTGCTTGGCCTGCTGCCGGCCCGGGCCGGATCCAAGCGGATTCCCGACAAGAATGCCCGGCCGCTGGCTGGCAAGAGCCTGATTGCCCGCGCGGTTGAAACCGCGCGGGGTGCGTCCAGCCTTGACGCCCTGGGGTTCTCCACCGACAGCCCGCGTTATCTCGCTTTGGCCCGTGCCGCGGGTCTGGCGGAGGATTATCTCCGGCCGGCTCACCTCGCCGGCGATCAGGCCGGCAGCGCCGAAATGGCCGCAGATTATCTGCGCTGGCGCGCTGCGCGCGGTGACGTCTTTACCCATCTGGTGCTGCTGCAGGTTACCAGCCCGTTTCGCACGGCAGTGCAGATCGACGCGGCGGTGGCGCAATGGCGTGCGTCCGGTCGGCATTCGCTGGTGTCGGTCGGGCTGGTTGCCGACAAAGGCAGCTTGGTGTTCATGGAGCGTGGCGGACGGCGCGAGCGCTTGGCGGCCGAGGATCGCGCCTATGTGCTGGACGGGGCGCTTTACATCACGCCGGTCGAGATGATCCTGGCCGAGGGGCGTTTTTTCGATTCTGACGCGGCGTTTTACGTCACGTCCTATCCGCGCTGGTTCGACCTTGATACGCCCGCGGATTGGGCGATGGCGGAAGGGATCCTGGCTTCGCCGGCCGGTCCCCGCTGATCCTCCCCGCCGGCCAATGGAATGGTCAGGCTGTCATGCTCAGGAAGTTCCGGATCAGTTCCAGGCCCTGGGCGCCGCTTTTTTCAGGGTGAAACTGATAGCCGACCACATTCCCCACCCGGACCGAGACGCACACGTCACGGCCGTTGAAGGGGATGGTCGCCGCGATGCAGGCCGGATCGGTTGGTGCCATCGCATAGGAATGAACGAAATACATCATCGGTTTCGGCGGCAGGGTGGCAAACAGATCGGTGCCGCCTGACATCGGCGAGATTTCCCTCCACCCGACGTTGGGGATGCGCATCGCGTCGTCGCCGGGCAGGTCGGGCAGGCGCTCGACGATTCCGGGAATGATCCCGAGGCCGAGGTGATCGCCAAATTCCAGGCCGCGCCCGGCCAGGAGTTGCATCCCCAGGCAGATGCCCAGCATCGGCGTTCCACGCCGGGCGATCTCGCGCAATGGTGCCACCAAGCCCGCGTCGGTCAGTGCGGCCATGCCGTCACCAAAGGCGCCGACACCCGGCAGGACGACTCGCTCGGCGGCGGCGATTCGTGTCGGATCGGAGCTGATCTCGTGCGAAGCCCCCAGGACACGCAACGCCTGGGACAGGCTGAACAGGTTGCCCCGTCCGTAATCAACCACCACCGTGCTCATCGGCGCACCGCAAGACCGGCCATAGCCAGCTGCTCCTTCAGCTTTGGGATCGGGCAAAGGCGGTAATGGAACAGCGAGGCGCAGGCGACAGCGTCGGTCCCCCCGGACCGCAGCGCGCCCAGGACATGGTCGGCCGATCCGGCGCCGCTCGACGCGATTACCGGCACCCGGACCTTTTGTCTAACCGCCGCGATCAGATCGGTGTCGAAACCCCGCTTGACCCCGTCGCGATCAACCGAGGTCAGTAGAATTTCGCCGGCCCCCAGGCTTTCGGCCTCGGCCACCCACTCCAGGACGTCCCGGCCGGTCGGCTCGCGCCCATTGTCGGTAAAGGCTTCCCAGCCGCCGGGGTGACGCTTGGCGTGGACCGACAGGACCATGCATTGCTGACCGAAGATGTTGGCGGCTTCCGACAAGAAGGTCGGCCGCTTGATCGCTTCGGTATTGACCGCGACCTTGTCGGCCCCGGATCGGAGCAGACATTTGATGTCGTCGACCGTCCGCACGCCTCCCCCGGCGGTCAGAGGGACGAAAACGTCGCGCGCCGCCTGTTCGACCACTCCGACGATATTGTCGCGCCCATAAAGCGAGGCAACGGTATCGATGAAGATGATCTCGTCGATCCCATCGTCATAATAGGCGCGGGCCAGGTCGCCGGGTTTGCCGACGACCCGCAGCCCTTCCATGCGGATCCCCTTGACGACATTGCCGCCCTTGATGTCGAGGCGGGCGATGATGCGGACGGGCAGCATGGCGCGTCGTGCTCTAACGAACCTGATGGCGCAGGACCCAACCCGCGTTGGTCTGCTTCCACAAATGCGGCGACCGCCAGCGGTCGGCGATTTCCAGGAATTCCGCCTCTTCCATATCCATGTAGGCGAGAACCTCCTTGAAATAGCGGTTCGGGAACTCGCCATCGAACTTGTGGACCAGGGCCACCCCCTCTTCGCGGGTGATGTGGCCGTGGCGGATTTCCTGGGAGGCCTCGTGGGTGCAACGGCCGATGCCGAATTTGATGAATCCTGTCCAGTAATGGAATCCATCAAGCTTGTCATCGATGGAGTTGTACTTTGAATAGGTCCCTTCCGTCCGCTGGTCGTTGGCTTCGAAGCCAACGTTTTCGACGGAATAGTAGTAGCATTCCTGGGGAATCCATTTCAGGAACCATCCCAGATAATGCATGTCGAGGCCGGCTTTGTCGGCATCGTCCTCGCTGATCGGCAGATAGGGGCGTAGCATCTCACGGGTGATGCCGTGACGTCTCAAATCGTCGATCGGGTGGCCGCTGACGTAAAGTTCTCCGTCGGGATTGCCGGTATAAAGCTTGCGCGGACGCACGGATTGCAGATCCATTCGCTCAGCGGTGCCGTATTCAGCGGGGCTTTCGCCATAAAATACCAGCGGAATGCCCCGCTCCATGGCGACGCGGGCGGGGAAGTTGCGCTGTCCGAACACGAAGGGCTGGAACGGGTGGAGCAGGGTTTCGTAAGCAAGACGGGTCAGTTTGCGATGGACCCGACCGTTTGGCGTGAACAGGATGTTGTCGAACCCACCGTTATGAATCCAGCTCTGGAAGTTACGCCAGCCGACATCGGTGTACATATGAGGAGCCCACGTCACAGTGAGCGGGTTCATCCCATATTTTTTCTTGAGAATATGGGCGGCATAAACAGAATCCTTACCGCCAGATCCCGGAATGAGGACGTCCCACGAGCCGTTGCGTGAACGATATTTATCAAGAAGGGTGATCAGTTTTCTTTCGCGTTCTTCCCAGTCGATTTCTTCCCGCTTGGCTTTCACGGCCCGGCAGGCGAAACAGACGCCGTCGTCACCAAATCCGACCGTCGATTTGCGTGACTGTGCCCGGTCTTCCGTTACCACCGAGGGAGCGGCGCGCTGATTGGAAATGACGCAGCGTTTGCAGAAACGGACCTCTGGCGGCAGACCATGACGCACTTCCAAAAGGCCGTCGTTGGGATCGATCATATAGACCTTGCCGTCCTTCTCGACGGTATGCGGGTGATGATGGGCGTCGGTCATTTAGGAACCCCTCTTAAGAATACGCCTGACGTGACCGGCCTGGCGGAGGGCCGTTCTCTCTTTATTCTTGGCCGCGCTCATTCCGGTGGAGCGATCCGGAGCCCCGTTTTCTCGGTGGTCGGACGGATCCAAGGCATCGCGGCCACGTCTCCGGTCAGCCTCTTGCGGCAAGACATTCACGCGTCCTGTCGGAAGGGGACTGTGGCGGGCACGGGCGGGGATGGTCCGGGGCAATGCGGGATAAAGGCGGGTTCCGCGATCCCTGTCGGCGATCGACGTGCTGTGTCGCTGGGGGGGCGGCCGAGCCCTGCTGTCTCCTGACGCGATCGGCAGGAATCCTGTCCACTCCTCACCTTAAGATGAAGCGCGCGAATGCTAGTCGATCCGTCCAGCCGGGTCAACAATGCTCCGGGCCGGGTTTCTCCGGCTCTGCCCGGATCCGGCGTCGTTCCGCCTGACCGCACGCGCTCCAACGGGCAGGCAAGTTTGACATCATCCCGGTCCTCTGCGTATTTGAAGCCGATTCGAAGTCGGCCTGTGTTTGGGGATGCCGAAGATGCGATTTCTGTTCCTGATGAAATGGCCCCTCAACCAGAGAAACGTCGAGCGCTTCGGTTTGCAGGCAATGCTTGATCGTGGGCATCAGGTGACGGTGCTCGACATGATGCGGGCTTGTCATCCCAATGCCCGCTACCATCACCTCGACCCGGTCAAGGATCCGCGGCTGGAGGTGCGTCGCATCGACACCTGGTCGCAATTGACGGCCGAGGCGGCGACCTTCGCCCAGGCCGATATGATCATGCTGATGATCCAGAGCTATGGCCTGTCGGAGATTACCCTGCCGTCGTTGCGGATGATCGCCGCCGCCGGCCGACCCTACACCATCTTCATGCCCACGCTGGTTCCCGGCGAGGTCGGGGCCTTTGAGGAATTGCCGCTCCGGCGCAAATTGCGGGAATTCGGCAGCCGGTTGAAAAAGGCCTCGTTCCGCAACTCGCTCGTCCATCGCCTGCCGCCGAAGTGGCTGGGGATTCCTCCGGCGGCGCTGGCGGTCTATCCGGCTCGGGCCAGTGAAATCCCCAACAACCTGATCGGGCCGCAGACCCAGGCCATCCATACCCACAGCTGGGATTACGACCAGTTCCTGGCCCGGCGGGACAGCTTGCCCGAGGCGGTCGGTCAGGCGGTGTTCATTGATCAGTACCTGCCGTTCCATCCCGATTTCCGGCTCGCTCCGCTCAAGACCCCGATCGAGCCCAATCGCTATTATGGGGGGCTGCGCGCCCTGTTCGATCGGATCGAGCGTGAATTGGGGCTTGAGGTGGTGATCGCGGCGCATCCCCAGTCCGATTACAGTCTGCATCCGGGGGTGTTTGGCGACCGTCGGATCCAGCGGGGGGGCACCCTTGATCAGGTGGCCGCCAGCAAGCTGGTCCTCGGACATCTGAGCGTGGGCATCGGGTTTGCCGTGATGTGTCGCAAGCCACTGATGTTCATTATTTCTTCTGATCTGTACGAAGGCAACCCCTCCTTTGCCCATTCCTACGACGTCTGTTCGTCGCTGCTGAATTCCCCCTTGCATCGGATCGACGACCCGGGACAGATCGACCTTGGCCGGGTGCTTGAATTCGACGCATCGCGTTTCCAGGCCTATACCGAGGATTACTTGGCCCATCCCCTGGATGGTGGCGAACGCTACTGGGACGCCATCGGAACCGCGATCGAGAATTTTGTCGCCAAGGCGGCGTGATCGATCCTCCGGTGGCGCCCGTGCCCGAACGGAGGGGAAAGGGCTGGCTGGAGCGTCGCGCCTTCCCCATGATGAGGTCGACTCCCTGGTTGGTTTTTGCTTTTCGTCCCCCTATGCTCCTCTCCCTTCCGCCCCCCAGCCCGCTCCATCAACATCCTTTTCCGCGCGGCGAGGTCTGCTAATGCTCGATCCGATCCTCCGCGTGTTCCGTCTGCTCGACGCGCCGACCCGTCGCGGCATGGCGTGGTCCGGACTGCTGATGGCGGTGTCCACGTTGCTCGAAATGCTGGGGATCGGCCTGTTGATCCCATTGTTTCAGTTGCTGCTGGCACCGGAAAGCGTTGGGCGGCTGCCACTGATCGGCGTCTCGTTTCAGGCTGCGCTGCACGACCAGCCGGATCTCGCCCTCGGTCTGCTTTGTCTCGGATTGATGGGCTTTTTCGCTTTCAAGGCGGTGCTGCTGGGCCTGATCGGCTGGCAGCAGGGGCGGTTCGCCCTGTTGCGGCAGGCCGATTTCGCCGAACGGATGTTGCGCGCGTATCTCGCCCGCCCCTATGAGGCCCTGCTGGGCCGCAACAGCGCCGAGCTGGTGCGCAACGTCACCCAATTGTCGATGCGGCTGTATGTCCGCAGCGTGCTGCCGCTGCTGCAACTCGCCACCGAGGGGTTGGCGGCGCTCGGGGTGGTGGGGATGCTGCTGCTGGTCGATCCGCTGGTGACGCTGGGGGTGGGCGCGGCGATGGTGGCGACGGTGGTCGTCTTTCACGCCACCACCCGCCGCCAATTGCGGCGCTGGGGCGAGGCCGGAAACGAGTTCGACCGCGCCGCCCTGGTGTGGATCAATCAGGCCCTCGGCAGTCCCAAGATGGTCAAGCTCGGCGGGCTGGAGGAATTCTTCGTCCGGCGGTTCGCCGCGCCGACCCTGGGCCGGGCCCAGGTCACCGCCCTCAGCCTGATCGCGCCCACCTGGCCCCGGCTGTTGCTGGAGGCGGTGGCGGTGATGGCGATGCTGACGGTGGTGCTGGTGACGGTGGTGCTCCAGCATCGTCCCGCCGCCGAGGTGCTGCCGTTGCTCGGGGTGCTCGGGGTGGCGGCGATGCGGCTGCTGCCGTCGGCCAGCAAGATCATCGCCGCGATCAGTCTGCTGCGCGAAAACAGCAGCACGATCGACATCCTCCATCGCGACGGCTTCGCCCGGGGGACGGCGCCGGCGGCGACCGGATCGGCCCCGCCGGCACGCTTCACCCGCTCGCTGCGGCTGGAGGGGGTGTCCTATACCTATCCCGGTGCCGACCGGCCGGCTCTGTCCGGGGTCGATCTCGACCTGGCGGTGGGGGACTCGCTGGCGCTGGTCGGGCGTTCGGGCGCGGGCAAGACCACCCTGGCCGATCTGCTGCTCGGCCTGTTGCGGCCGAGTGAAGGGCGCCTGCTGCTCGACGGCATCGACATCACCGCCGATCCGTCCGGCTGGCAGCGGCTGATCGGCTACATCCCCCAGGAGATCTTCCTGCTCGACGACAGCCTCGCCCGCAACATCGCCCTCGGCTGCGAGGATGACGAGATCGATCCCGCCCGGCTGGCCGAGGTGGTCCGGCTGGCCCGGCTCGACGCGGTGGTGGCCGCGTTGCCCGACGGGCTCGACACCGTGATCGGCGAGCGCGGCTCCCGCCTGTCCGGCGGGCAGCGCCAGCGGGTCGGAATCGCCCGGGCGCTGTACCGCTCGCCCCGGGTGCTGGTGCTCGACGAGGCGACCTCGGCGCTCGATGCCGAGACCGAACATGACATCACCCAGGCGATCGCCGCCCTGGCCGGTGACCTGACCCTGGTGGTGATCGCCCATCGCCTGTCGACGGTGCGGCATTGCGCCCGGGTGGCGCTGATGGATCAGGGGCGGATCGTCGATATCGGCGATTTCGACGGGTTGGCGGCGCGCAATGCCGATTTCGCCCATCTTGTCGCCCTCAACCGGATCGACCTGTCCCAGGAGGGATGACCATGCGCGAAGCCGATATCCGCCCCGCCGCCTTGCACGACGAATATCTCCGCCTGTCCACCGCCGACGTCGCCGCCCTGTTTCCGGACACGCGCGGGTTCGTCGCGCGGCCCTGTCCCGGCTGTGGCGGCGGTGGCGAGCCCGCCTTCGCCAAGGGGGTGTTCTCGCTGGTGCGCTGCCCCGATTGCGCCACGCTGTGGGTCGATCCGGCCCCGCCGGCCGACCGGCTGGCGGCGTTCTACCGCGACAGCGCCTCGCAACGTTATTGGGGCGAGGTGTTCTTTCCGGCGGTCGCCGAGGCGCGGCGGGAGATGATCTTCCGTCCCCGGGTCGAGCGCATCGCCGCCCTGCTGGCCGGGCGCGGCCTGCGCCCCGGCGCGGTGGTCGATGTCGGCGCCGGCACCGGCATTTTCCTGGAAGAGGCCCGCGCCGCCGGCTGGGACGGGCCGCTGCGGGCGGTCGAGCCGACCGCCGGCCTCGCCGCCACCTGCCGGAACAAGGGATTCGCCACCTTCGAGGGGCTGGCCGATCAGGCCGCCGCCGATCCGGCCTGGGCCGGGCAGGCCGATCTGGTGGTCTCGTTCGAGGTGATCGAGCATCTGGTCTCGGCCGAGGGGTTCCTGCGCGACCTCGCCACCCTGGCCCGGCCCGGCGGTCTGATCCTGGTCACCGGCCTGTGCGGCACCGGGTTCGACATCCTGACCCTGGGCGCGCGCTCGAAGGCGGTGGCGCCGCCGCATCACCTCACCTTCCTCAGCCAGGCCGGGGTCGAGGCGTTGATGCCACGGTGCGGGTTGGACCTGCTCGACTTCCTCACCCCGGGGCGGATCGATCTCGACATCGTCCGCAACACCCTGGCGGCGGCCGGCGAAGATCCGGCCGATCCGTTCCTGCGCCACCTGCTCGGCCAGGCCCCGGCGGAAACCCAGGCGGCGTTCCAGGCCTTCCTGGCCGACAACCGCCTGTCCTCCCACATGTGGCTGCTGGCGCGCAAACCATGACCCCGGCTGGGCTGACGCCAGCGGGCTGCCGCCCGCACCCGCTCGGGGGTGTCCCCCGAACCCCCTTCTTTTCGAAAATAAAGGGGGTTCGGGGCATCGCCCCGGTTGGGTTTGGGCGAAAGCCCAGCACATGACGGTCCTGCTCGCCACCCAGGCCGGCTCCCACCCGGCCGACGGCTGGATCGCCCTCGACGGCGCGGCCGGGGCGGACGGCCCGCCGCTGCCCGATCCCGGCGCGGCGCTGGAGGCGGCCTTCACCGCCAGCGCCCCGGTGTGGTGGGAGCTGGGCCGCACCCTGGCCGCCGGGCGCGGCGCCGGGCTGGCCCATGCCCCGGCCTGCGTCGCCAATGCTTCCGACCTGGGCCAGATGCTGGCCTGGACCCAACTGATCGACCAATGGGCGGCGGAGCGGCGGCGGGTGCTGGTGCTGTGCCGCGATCCCTGGCTGTTCCGCCATTTCGCCGCCCGTCCGGGGGTCGAGCCGGTCGATCGAGCCCCGCCGCTGTGGCCGGCGGCGCTGCGTCTGGCCCTGCGCGGTCTGGCCGCGCGCGGCCGGGTGGCGGTGCGGATGGCGCTGGCGGCGTGGCGGCTGCGGCGGCAGCGCCGGGCCGCGCCGACCGGCGGGGCCCATCTGCTGGTCTATGGCCATCCCGCCAGCCGTCCCGGTCATGACGCCTATTTCGGCGATCTGATGGCCGAGCTGCCGGAGCTGGGCCGGCTGCTCCACGTCGATTGCCCGCCACGGCGGGCGCTGGCCCTGGCCGCCGACGGCCGCACCCGCGCCCTGCACGCCTGGGGCGCGCCCTGGTTCGCCCTGGCCCGGCTGCCCTGGGCACGCTGGCGCCCCGACCTCGCCCCGGTCGCGCCCGGGCTGCGCTGGCTGGTGCGCCGTGCCGCCGCGCTGGAGGGCGGCACCGGGCAGGCGGCGATGATCCTGTGGCAGTTGCATTGCCAGCGGCGCTGGCTGGCGGCGGTGCGGCCGCGCCGTCTGGCGTGGCCGTGGGAGAATCACAGCTGGGAGCGTGCCCTGGTGCGCGCGGCGCGGGCGCGCGGGGTGGCGACCGTCGGCTATCAGCATTCGGTGATCGGCCGGCAGATGTTCAATTACGCCGCCCACGCTCTGGCCGATCCGGCCGCGACCCTGCCCGACCGGGTGCTGTGCAGCGGCGCCGCCACCCTGGAGCAGCTGGCCGGCTGGGGGGTGGCGCGGTCGCGGCTGGCGATCGGCGGCGCCCTGCGTTTTTCGGCGCCGCTGGCGGTGGTGCGGGATGCCGCCGCCCCGGTGTTCGTTGCCCTGCCGTTCGATCAGGCGGTGGCGGCGGAAATGGTTGCCGCCGCCCGGGCCGCCGCCGCCCAGGGCTGGCGCTTCGTGGTGCGCGACCATCCGATGACCCCGTTCGCCTTCGCCGAAAGCCCGGGCGTGACGCGGGCCGAGGGCGGGCTCGGCGCCCAGGCGGCGGTGGCGGCGGTGGTCTATGCCGCCACCACCGTCGGGCTTGAGGCGATCCTGGCCGGGCTGCCGACCCTGCGGTTCCGGCCGGCGGGGCGGGTGTCGCTCGACATCCTGCCGGACGGGATCGCGGTGCCGGTCTGCGACGGCACCGGGCTGGCGGCGGCGCTGGCCGCCCTGGCCCCGCCCACGGCGCCCCCCGGGCGGGAGGCGGTGTTCGCCGCGATCGACCCGGCGCCGTGGCGGACCCTGCTCGCCCCCGACTGAAACGGCAAAGGGCGGCGGCGGCCACTTTTTGGTGCTTCTGGGTTGCGTCCGACGTGGAAATCGCTATAGTCTCCCTCTAGACACAGTCTTACAGGCCTGGCGACAGGATGGTGAGAGTGGGCCAGCGGCCCACTTTTTGTTTTTTCGGGTCATTGGAATCGCGAGAGCATGGATCTGCCGAGCCGTCTGGAAGCCCTGATCACGCCCTCGCTCGAAGCGATGGGCTATGAACTGGTTCGGGTCCAGATGCAGGGCAACCAGCGTCCGACCCTCCAGGTGATGGCCGACCGCGTCGATGGCGCGGCGATGTCGATCGAGGATTGCACCGAAATCAGCCGCGCCTTGTCGGCGCTGCTCGATGTCGAGGATCCGATCGCCGGCGCCTACACCCTGGAGGTCAGCTCGCCCGGTCTCGACCGGCCGCTGACCCGGCCCAAGGATTTCGTCCGTTGGGCCGGTCACGAGGTCAAGCTCGAGACGGCGCAGCCGATCGAGGGGCGCAAGCGTTTTCGCGGTCGGCTCGATGGGCTGGACGCCGAAGGGCGGGTGGTGCTCACCCTCGACGAGGGCGGCGCGGTCGCGCTGCCGCTGGCCGAGGTGCGCGGCGCCAAGCTGGTGCTGACCGATGATCTGATCCGGGCGGCCATCAAGGACCAGGAAGGTTTGAGGACAGACGATTAAGATGGAACGAATCGCCGCACTTCCCCGCCCCGAACTGCTCCAGGTCGCCGACGCCGTCGCCCGCGACAAGGGCATCGACCGCGACGAGGTTCTGGAGGCCATGGAGCAGGCCATCCAGAAGGCCGGCCGCTCGAAATACGGCCACGAGCACGACATCCGCGCCCATATCGACCGCAAGACCGGCGAGATCCAGCTCGCCCGCTATCTCGAGGTGGTCGAGACGGTCGAGAACGAGGCGACCCAGCTGACCCTGGCCCAGGCCCTGCGCAAGAAGCCGGGCGCGGTGGTCGGCGATTTCCTGGTCGATCCGCTGCCGCCGATCGATTTCGGCCGCATCGCCGCCCAGACCGCCAAGCAGGTGATCGTCCAGAAGGTGCGCGACGCCGAGCGTCAGCGCCAGTTCAACGAATACAAGGACCGCGTCGGCGAGATCTCCAACGGTCTGGTCAAGCGGGTCGAGTTCGGCAACGTCATCGTCGATCTGGGCCGGGCCGAGGGCCTGCTGCGCCGCGACGAGTTGATCCCGCGCGAGACCTTCCGCACCGGCGACCGCGTCCGCGCCTACATCTTCGACGTCCGCCAGGAACCCCGGGGGCCGCAGATCTTCCTGTCGCGCACCCATCCGATGTTCATGGCCAAGCTGTTCGCCCAGGAAGTGCCGGAAATCTACGACGGCATCATCGAGATCAAGGCGGTGGCGCGCGATCCCGGCTCGCGGGCCAAGATCGCGGTGATCTCGCACGATTCCTCGATCGACCCGGTCGGCGCCTGCGTCGGCATGCGCGGCTCGCGCGTCCAGGCGGTGGTCGCCGAGCTCCAGGGCGAGAAGATCGACATCATCCAGTGGTCGCCCGACGTCGCCACCTTCGTGGTCAACGCCCTGGCCCCGGCCGAGGTGACCAAGGTGGTGCTCGACGAGGAAGCCGGCCGGATCGAGGTGGTGGTGCCCGACGATCAGCTGTCGCTGGCGATCGGCCGGCGTGGCCAGAACGTCCGTCTGGCCAGCCAGCTGACCCAGTGGACCATCGACATCATGACCGAGGCCGAGGAATCGGAACGCCGCACCGAGGAGTTCCGCTCGCGCTCGAACATGTTCATCCAGGCGCTCGACGTCGATGACGTGATCGCCCACCTGCTGGTCACCGAGGGCTTCTCCTCGGTCGAGGAGGTGGCCTACGTCCCGCTCGAGGACCTCGCCGACATCGAGGGCTTCGACGAGAGCGTCGCCGACGAACTGCAAAACCGTGCCCGCACCTTCCTGTCGGAACAGGACGAACGCTACGACCTGATGCGCAAGGATCTCGGCGTGGTCGACGAGGTGGCGGCGATCGAGGGCCTGAGCCCGGCGCTGCTGGTCAAGCTCGGCAATCGCGGGGTCAAGACCCTCGACGATCTCGGCGATCTGGCCAGCGACGAGCTGGTCGACATCGTCGGCAAGGACGCGATGACCGAGGATCAGGCCAATACCGTGATCATGGCCGCCCGCGCCCACTGGTTCCAGGACGGGGCCGCGGGCTGACGGTCGGAAAGAGGGTTGGCGCCATGCCCGGATGCGAGGCGGAGGCAACTCCGCCGGGCGAGCAGGAGGAAGCGGCCGAGGCCGGCTTCGAAGTCGCGGACGAGGCCGAAACCGGCCCGTGCCGCCGCTGCATCGCCACCGGCACGGTGCGCCCGCGCGAGGAACTGCTGCGGTTCGTCGTTTCGCCCGAGGGCGAGGTCGTATGCGACCTCGACCATCGGCTACCGGGACGGGGAATCTGGTTGAGCCCGCGCCGGGATGTGGTAAATACGGCCGTGGCCAAGCGTCTGTTCGCCCGCGCCGCCCGGCGCGCGGTGACTGTGCCGCCCGATCTGCCCGCGCGGATCGAGATGGCGCTGACCCGTCGCTGCCTCGACGTGATCGGATTGGCGCGTCGGGCCGGACAGGCGGTTTGCGGTTTCGACAAGGTGTGCGCCGAAATCCGGGCCGGCCGTGTCGCCCTGATCCTGGCTGCCGCCGACGCGGCGGCGGAAGGGCGGGACAAGGTTCGGGCCCTGGCCTCCGGCCGGGCCGCGGAGCGGAACGTGCCGGTGATCGATCTGTTCGATTCGGCGGCGTTGGGCGGCGTGTTCGGCCGCGACCGCACCGTTCATGTCTGTCTGGCGCCGGGCCGGTTGGCCGGCCGGCTGGTGGCTGACGCGGCGTTGCTGGCGGAGGTGCGCTCCGAGGGCGACGCAGGGAATCCCGGCGGGAACCGAAGCCCGTCGGCGGGGGGAGGAGCCGGCCCGTCCGGCGACGGTTGACCGGGCTCGGACCGGTGGCAATCCGGCCGCCAAACAGGCCGCGAGAGAGACGAAGTCATACATGAGCGATTCCAAGGATCAAGATCGTAAGGCCCCGCTGAAGCTGCCCCAGCCGGGCAAGCTCGAGCTGAAGAAGACCGTCGAGACCGGCCAGGTCCGGCAGAGCTTTTCCCATGGCCGGTCCAAGACGGTGACCGTCGAGGTCCGCAAGAAGCGCACCTTCAGCAGCGTCGGTGGCGCGATGCACGAGGTGAAGGACGGCGTCCATTCCGCCGCCGAGGCCGATCTCGCCGCGGCGGTGGCCAAGGTCGAGGCCGCCGCCCGCGCCGTCAGCGCCCACGATCTGACCAACCACGAGAAGCAGGCCCGCGCCCGTGCCCTTCAGGAGGCGCAACGCGCCGAGGAAGAGGCCCGCCGCCGCGCCGCCGAGGAAGAGGTCCGCCGCCGCGCCGAGGAAGAGGCCGCGGCGATCCGTCGCGCCGAGGAAGAGAAGGCGGCCGAAGCCCGCCGTCTCGTCGAGGAGGCCGAGCAGGCCGCCCGCGCCGAGGCCGAGGCCGCCGCCGAGGCCGCCCGCGCCGAGGCCGAGGCCGCCGCGCCGCCCGCCGCCCCCGCCG
>NZ_JBHUIY010000048.1:0-23096 GCF_042683125.1 Phaeospirillum tilakii | reverse complement strand
ACCTCTACGCCGTGGTCCGGCGCACCATCAACGGCGTCGCCCGCCGCTTCGTCGAGCGGCTGGCGACGCGGCGGATCGAGACCATCGCCGACGCCGCCTTCCTCGACGCCCATCTGGTCTATGACGGGGCGGCGGCGACGGTGATCTCCGGCCTCGACCACCTCGCCGGGGCCACCGTGGGGGTGCTGGCCGACGGCAATGTCTTGGGCGACCTCACCGTCTCGGCCGCCGGCACCCTGACCCTCGACCGCGCCGCCGCCCATGTCGTCGCCGGCCTGCGCTATGACCAACAGAGCTGGATCGAGACGCTCGACATCGATCTGGGCCAGGTCCAGGGCCTCGGCACGGTGCAGGGCCGCCGCCTGTCGGTGCCGCGCCTGACCGTCCGGGTCGAGGCCTCGCGCGAGTTCCGGGCCGGCCCCGATCTCGACCACCTGACCCTGACCAAGGTCGCGTTGGGCAGCTATGGCGCCACCCCCGATCTGATCACCGGCGACGTCGACATCACCCTGGCCGCGACCTGGACCGGCCATGGCCGCGTCGTGCTGCAACCCAACGGCCCGGTGCCGCTGACCGTGCTCGCCATCAGCCCCGACATCGTGATCGGCGGATAACGCCATGTCCCACCACATCGTCCCGGCGACGGAGCCCCTGCTCCGCGCGATCGCCCCCCGTCTGCGCGCGGCGGACCGCCGCGAGGTCGAGACGCTCGGCTTCACCCCCGAGCGCGGCCTGCTCGACTCGTTCCACCGCTCGACCTGGGCGCGGGTGGCGCTGACGCCCTCGGGCCGGCCGATCGCCGCCTGGGGCCTGGGGCTGATCTCGACCCTCGGCGGGATCGGCGGGCCGTGGATGCTGTCCACCCCGCTGATCGAGCGCGACCGCCGCGCCTTCCTGCGCGAAAGCCGGCGGCAGGTGGCCGAGATGCACCAGCTTTGCCCGGTGCTGCGGGGGGAGACCGATGCCCGCTATCGCGGCGCGGTGCGCTGGCTGGGCTGGTTGGGCTTTTCCTTCGGCGCGCCGGTCGAGATCGGGGGCGTGCCGTTCCTGCCGTTCGAGAGGGTCGATCATGGCTGAGCCGTTTGTGATCTGGTCGGTTGGCCGCAGTGGGACGCGATGGGCCGCGACGTTTCTGTCGGCCGGGCCGTGGGTCTGCTGCCACGACCTATCCCTGCGGTGCAGCTCGGTGGCCGACCTCGAGCGCGTGCTGGGCGTGCCCCGCACCGGCACCGCCGAAACCGGCATGCTGATCCTGGCGCCGTTGATTCGGCGGCTGCTCCCACGCGCCCGGTTCGTGGTGATCCGCCGGCCGGTCGATGAGGTGCGGGCGAGCTTTGCCGCCTGCGGCCCGGCCTGGGAGATGCCGGACGGCCTGCTGGAGGCGCAGCGCGACCTGCTGGACGGCATCGCGGCCATGCCGGGCACCCTGGTGGTCGATTATGCCAACCTCACCCAGGAGGACACCTGCCGCGCGATCTGGGGGCATTGCCTGGACATCCCCTGGGATGCGGAGCGGTGGGCGGCGCTGGCCGGCCAGAACATCCAGATCGACATGGCGGCCCGCGCCCGCGAGTGCGACAGCCGCTTGGCCCAGATCCGGGCGCTCGCCTCGGACATCGCCGACATGAGCCGGCCGGTCGAGGTCCGCGACACGTCGTGGAATGAGGCGGTCAAGGGCGGCCTCGTCGAGCTTGGCGCCCGGCATTGGGCCGAGGCCGGCACCCCCGGCGACCCCTACGACCCGAACATCGCCCTGCTGGAGCATCTGGCCGGGGCCGGCGCGCTCCAGATCACCGGGGCGTGGGCCGGGCGGCATCTCGTCGGCTACCTGTTCTTCCTGCTGAGCCCGTCGTTCAACGGCCATTCCCTGGAGGCGACCCGGGGCGCGGTCTACCTCCGCCCCGGCTGGCGCGGGCCGGCGGGGATCCGGCTGTACCGGACGGCGCTCGACGGCCTGCGCGCTCGAGGCGTCGCCCGCGCCCACCTGCGGGCCGGCATCCGGGGTGCCGGCGACCGGCAGGCGACGATGATTCGGCGCCTGGGTGGGCAGCCGGACGGCGAGCTGTTCACCATCGATTTGCGGGGGGCCTGATCATGGGATGGATCGCAGTCGGCGTCGCCACCGTCGCCACCATCGCCCAGACCACCATGTCGGCGATGCAGGCCAGTGCGCAGGCTGACGCGCAGGAGAAGCAGTATCGCTATCAGGCCGATCAGGCCCGGGCGAACGCCAGCTTCATGGAGCAGAACGCGAAGGCCACCGAGGATGCGGGCCGGTCCGCCGAACAGCGGCAGCGGGTCATCAACAACCAGCAGCTGGGGCAGATGCGCGCCCAGGCCGGCGCCAGCGGGCTCGATGTCGGGTCCGACACCCTGGTGGACAGCTTTGCGACGCAATCGGCGATGGGTGAGGTGGACGCGCTGAACGTCCGCAACAACTACCAGCGCGAGGCCAATCAGTATTGGCAGCAGAAGGCCAACTACGACAGCCAAGCGAACTGGTACGACAGCGCGGCGAGCAAGGTTGACCCGACCATGGAGATCGCCGGGATTGCTGCGGGTGGGCTCGGGAAGGTGGCCTCGTCGTGGACATCTTTCTTTGGCTCGCCAAGCAGCGCATCCGAAACGAGCAATCTTTTCGGCAATGCCTCCACCACCTTCGGAGCGCCGGCTTCCAGCACCGATATTTCCGGCCTGACCCTGAAGCCGTCAAACTTCTCGCTGAGGGTTCGTTAAGCCATGCCCCCTCGTCTGCTCGTCCCCCAGGTCCAGGCCACCGCCGCCCCGCTGCCGGCCTCGAACTTCGTCCCGCCGGCCGCCGCGTTCGGTGGTAGCGGGGGCGGGGAGAAGCTTGCCCAGGGGTTCGGGCAACTGGCCGACGCCGGGGCCAAGATCGCCCAGGCCGAAAGGCTGGAGCAGCAGCGGCAGGATATGGAAGAGGCAAAATCCTGGCTGGCGAAAGCCTCGACCCAGGCCGACCTGAGCTTCCACCAGAAGCTGCTCGACGCCGAAAATTCGCCCGATGCCGGCCAGCCGGATTTCGTCACGAAGACGGCGGCCTGGCTGCCCGAATGGAAGGCCCAGCAGCTGGAGACCGCGCCCAACGACATGGCGCGGCGGGCTGGAGAGGCGGCCCTCGACCACCTTGCCGCCACCTACACCAAGGGCCTGATGGATATCGGCGCGCGGGGCACCAAGGTTCGCCTCGCCGCCGATTACGACACCTCGGCCAACAACGCCGCCCAGGCGATGGCGATGACGCTCAAGCCGGGGGCGACCGACGACGAGACGCTGGCCAACCTCGATCGGGCGGTTTCCTCCACCCTGCTGTCCCTCGACAATCTGGCCCCGACCGACACCCCGGAGGCGCGGCAGAAGCGCCACGACGCCACCCTGGGAGTGCTGCGCCAGAGCGCGTTCAACCAGTTGCTCCAGACCAACCCCGACCTCGCCAAGCGGCTTGCCGACACCGCGACCGGAGGCGGCCAGGGTGTCCCGGGGGCAGCGGCGCCGGCCGCCGACGGTCAAGCCGCCCCCGATGGATTTGGCCGGGCGGTGGCCTTCACGCTCCAGCACGAGGGCGGCTACGCCCCGGCGGACAGCAACGGCGCGCCGGTCAATTTCGGCATCAACCAGGAAGCCAATCCCGACATCGACGTGAAGGGGCTGACCAAGGATCAGGCGACCGGGATCTACCGCAAGCGGTATTGGGACGCGATCAACGGCGACGCGCTGGCGCGCCAGAATCCGGCGCTGGCGATGGCCGCCTTCGACACGGCGGCGATGGCCGGAGCCGCGCAGACTCGCACCCTGCTGGCCCGATCGGGCGGCGACGTGAACGCCTTCATGGGCGAGCGCGACCGGTTCCTGGCCGGGCTGGCGGCCAAGGACCCGGAGAAATACGCCCCCTATGTCGATGCCTGGAAACGCCGTGGCGACGACCTTCGGAACGAGATCAGCGGGCTTCCGACCTCTGGCCCGGGTGTGAACGGCCCCGGCCTGCCGGTCGATCTGTCCAAGGCAAAGGCGCTGCTTGACGGCATGGCCCCGGGGGATCTGGTCAAGCTCGGCGGCTTGGCGGAAAAGGCGCTCCAGCAGCGCGCGGGGGAGCAGCAGACCGCCCTGCGGCAGGCGACGATCGACGCGGAAGCGCAGGCCCGGGCCGGGGTGATGCCCGATGGCCCGGTCAGGTCCCAGGCCGAATTCGACGCGGCGTGGCGCGGGGATCCCCTCACCGCGGCGAGAGAGGGCGAGCGGTACCGGCTGGCGATCGACACGGCGCGGACGGTGCAGGGCTATCAGAACCTGCCCACCGCCGCCCTGCTGCCGGTGGTGCAGGCCGAGATCCGGCCCGGGGCCGATGCGGTCGAGATCGCCACCGCCCAGGTGCAGCAGCGCGCGGCGGCGGCGGTGATCGCGGCCCGGGAGAAGGATCCGTGGGGCGTCGCCATCCGGAACGGCGAGTTCGGGGCGCAGCCGGTCAACCCGGCCTCGGCCGACTTCCCGGCGCAGGTGGCGCAGCGAGCGGCGGCGCTGCCGGCGATGATGGAAAAATACGGGGTGCCGGCGAAGATCCTGTCCGAGGACGAGGCCAAGGTGGCGGCGGCCCAGTACCACGCCCTGACCCCCGATCAGAAGACGGATTCGCTCGACCGGCTGGGACAGGCCCTGCCCAATCGCGGCGCGTTCGTGTCGCTGCTCGGTCAGATCGCCCCGGACAGTCCGGTAACGCGGCTGGCCGGCGGGATGCTGGCCTATCCCGGGCAGCGGGACGTGGCGACCACGCTCCTGAAGGGCGATGCGATGATGAACCCGACCACGGCCGACAAGCAGCAGGACGGCAAGGGAACGGCGCTGCCGTTGCCGACCGACGAGAGCTTCAAGAAGGCGATCCTGGCCGAGGTGGGGCCGGCGTTCATCGGTCAGGGCAACGCGGCGTCGAATCGGTTTGAAACCGCATTCCAGGGGATCCGGGCCTACTATGCCGCCCGGGCGTTCGAGACGGGAAAAATCAACGCGGACAAGGCGGTTCCGCCCGACAGCGATCTGTTGCGCGAGGCGGTCAAGGGCGTGACAGGCGGCGTCTACAAGTGGTCCGACCACGCCACCTTCGTCCCGCTGGGCATGACCGAAAGCCAGTTCGAGGCCCAGCTTCAGCCGCGCGTTCAAGCGGCGCTGGACGCTTCCGGGCGCGGAGACACGTCGTGGCGGCTTTATGACTTGATCGAGACTGAAAACGGGAAATATCAACTGGCGATCAAGGGAAGGTTCCTCCCCGGTGCCATGGTCGATTTCGCCGGACCGGTGCCGAGCCAGCCCTCCCCGACCGTTGCGGCATCCCCCACCCTGCCGCCGGCCGCCGCCCCAGGAACCCCGCCAGCCCCCGCCGCCGCGTCGCCCTGGTCGATGGAAGACGTTCGCGCCGGTATTCACGACGCGCTCGGCCGCAAGCTGTCGGGAATCGATGTCACGCCCGAACCGCCCCGACCTTCCAAGAAGCTGGAGATCCCGGTGGAGTTGGTGGACAGCGGGAACCCATTCCATCCGACCTTCCGCCTGAAGCGTGACGAAGGGGATAAGAAACAATGAGCGCCCTCAGTTCCCCGGACGACATCGCGAACGCACTGTCTGCGGAGCGAACCAACCCGCTCGACCCGAAAGACCCCGCCGCCTACCCGGGGTTCTTCGACGAGTGGTGGCGCGGGCCGGATCGTGGGCTGAATGCCGGCTTCCACGCCTTCCAGAACGCGATGGACCAGACCGTGGACGTGGTGGCGCTGCCGGTCGCCCGGGGCATCGACAACGCGCTGGGGACCGGCATCGCCCCGGCGCTCGAAGCGGAGACGGCGGACGCCAAGCGCGCGGCCCTGGAAACGAACGCGCTTGGGGCCACCACCATGGGGACCGGCGGCAGCATCCTGAAGGGCGTATCCAAGGTGCTGACCGAGGCGGTCCCGGGCATGGCGGCGGGGCCGTTCGGCGTGGTGGCGACGGTCGGCGGCTCCGAGGGCCTCGGCACCTATGACGAGATGGTCGCGCACGGGGTGGACGACAGCACTGCCCGGAAGCTGGGCCTCGCCACCGGCGCCGCCGCCGGCCTGGGAACGCTGATGCCGGTGACCTGGGGCTTGCGGGGAATCGTGCCGAACCTCACCGCCTCGGCGGCGGCGAACGCCGGCCTGGGGGCGGCGGGCCGGTATGCGAACAGCACCATCCTGGCCGGGGCCGGCTATGCCGGCATGGCCGAGCAATACCGGGTGTGGGACGGCGAGGCGCTGGCGACCGACGCCATCCTGGGTGCGGCGTTTACCGGCTACCATCAATGGCGCGTCGGCCGGGTCGAGCCGTCCCCCGCCGCCGTCGATGACGCGCTGGCGATTCGCGAGGCCCGGCACGCCGACACCGACACGGCCCCGGGGCTGCCGGCCACGCCCGAAGCGCTGGCGGCGCACCTCGACGCCCTGGCCGAGATCGAGCGGGCGGTGGTCGAGGGGCGGGAGCCGAACTTCGACGGCACCGGGATCCATGATGTCGAATTCGTCCGCGATCCGGTGCGCGAGGCGCAGCGGGCCGAACTGGCGGCGGCAGTGGCGCGGGAGATCGAGCCGGCGCCGCGTCCCGAGGTGGCCCCTTCCCCCGCCGAAGACGGCCGCCGGGTCGCGGCGGACATCCGCGACAAGCTGGTCGCCGCCGGGCGCTCCCCGGAGGAGGCCGAGGCCGGGGGCGCCCTGTGGGGGGCCTTCTTCCGCACCCTCGGCGAGCGGGGCGGGTTCGATGCCTGGGAATCCTATCGCGCCGTGAACCTGGAGGTGCGCCGGGGCGAAGGGGATAATATTGCCATCTCGTGGGAGCAGGCCTCTCCCTTTCGGCGATTCGATATCGCCAGAAGCGAAGCGCTTTTCAATCGCCACCTTGACGCCGTTCTGAAGAATGAACGGGGGCGAAATGTACTCAACCTTGGCCGCACGCCTCCGGTTCTTCAGGAATTAGGGCTCTCTTCTGCCGACATCGCTTTGTCGAAGTCCGTCATTGACAAGGCGATTGCGAGCCGCAACGCCTCATCCTCGACCGCAGGTAAGCACAATACCAAGATTGGTCCGGATCACATCGCTGATCTGGTCCGCGCCATTGCCGACCCCATTGCCGTCTTTGCTGACGATAGCGATCGGCATGGACCGGGGCGCGTGGTGGTCATCACCGACATGGATGGGAAAAGCGGCGATCCGGTTGCCGTGGTGGTTGGCCCGCGCGGTCAGCTCGGCGATGGGGCGGGCAACATGGTGCCCACAATCCATGAGCGGACGCATCCGATGGGGCCGTTGCTTTATGTGAGGAGCGCGGAGGATATCCCTCGCCTGCCACAGTCCTGGACAAAGTCACCAGGGGGTACAGGGTCTTCGGGTGCCTCCGCAGAGCCAACAGTACTCACCAAGGCGGATATCGTCAACAAACATGGCAGCGTCTTCTATCAACTCGATGGCGGCCCGCGCGCCAACGTCTCGATCATCGATGGGAAGACGCTGGTCCGGCTGTTCGAGACGGCGGACGCATCGTCCTTCATGCATGAATCCGCCCACATCTGGCTGGAGATGCTGAACCGGGCCGGGGAGACCGACCGCCCCGGCGCGAGGGCTCTGTGGGATGACGTGCGCGCCGCCCTGGGTATCAAGGAGGGCGAGGCGATCACCCGGGAGCAGCACGAGGCCTTCGCCGAAGGGTTCGAGGCCTACCTGCGCGACGGCAAGGCCCCGACGCCGGCCCTGGCCGATGTGTTCGCCCGGTTCAAGGCCTGGCTGCGCGCGGTCTACGAGGATCTGACCCGGCTGGGCGGACCGGTGCCGGAAGGGCTGCGCCGCGTCTATGACCGGATGCTGGCGACGGATGCGGAGATCGCCGCCGCCCATGGCGCCGACGCCGGCCCCCAGCCGCTGGAACTGCTGGCCGCCCAGCAGGCGCTGGCGGAACGACCCGACCTGACCATCGGCATCGGCGATGCGGACGCGGCCCCGGCGCGCGAGGTGCTGGCCCGCCATGACGCCGAGATCGCCCAGGCAACCGAGCTGTCCCGCCTGATCGAAACGGCGGCAGCCTGCGCATTGAGGGCATGACCATGAAGGACAAATGCAAGCAGGCGGTGGCTCTGGCCGCCGGCCGGGCGCTGTCGGACCGGGAACTCGGCCTGATCGAGGACCACCTGAAGGGGGCGATGAAGCGGGTCTATCTGGAGAACCCGAAGGCCGCCGCCGGGATGGCCCCCTCCGACCTGTATGCGAAGGCCGTGGCGCAGGCGCGGAAGGAAATCGTGCAGGAGGCGGTGGAAGCGAAAATCCGCAGCGCCCAGAACATCGCCAAGGCGGCGGCGAACCTCGATTACGTCAACGGCCATGCCCCGGCCGCCGCGGTCAAGTCGCTCTACAACCTGCTCACCATGCGAGCGTCGCTCGACAAGTCCGGCCGGCAATCGGTCGAGAGCCGGCAGGAAGCGATGGGACGGGATGCCTGGGGAAAGATGCCGGCCCTCGGCGCGATCCTGAAGGAGGAACAACGCCTCGCCAGCCCGTTCCTCGACGAACTGTTCGGCCGAGCCAGCGGCGACCCGCTGGCAAAGAAGGCGGCGGCGGAATGGAATGCGGCGATCGACGATATGCACGCCGCCGCCAAGCTGGCTGGGATGCCGATCGGCAAGCTCGACAACTGGCGGCTCCCGCAGCGGCAGTCGTCCTACAAGGTCGCGGCCAACCGGGACGCCTGGGTCGAAGACCACATGGGGTGGGTTGATCGCCAGATCTACCGGAACCCCGACGGCACCATGTTCACCGACGAGCAGATGCGCGAGTTCCTGGGCAAGGCGGCGGACACCATCGCCACCGACGGCGCGGCGAAGGACAGCAACGGGGGCGGCGGGTTCAGCACGTCGCGCCGATCCTATCAGAAGGAACGCCAGATCCATTTCAGGGACGCTGACAGCTGGCGGGCCGCGCAGGCGAAGTACGGCGACAAGACGGTGGCGCAACTGCTGGCGAACCACACGGTCGCGTTCTCGCGCGACATCGCCCTGACCGAAGCGTTCGGGTCGGATTACCGGGGGGCGTTCCAGGAACTGCTGCGGCAGGCCACCCTGCGCGCCAAGGATAAGGCCACGGCCCGGGAGAGCCTGGAGCGGATCGACCACGATGCCGGCGTCGCCCGGCGCTATTTCGACGCGCTGGTCGGCGACAGCGGACACACCTCGCCCGAGGGAGCCGCCTGGGCCCGGCGGTTCGACATCATCCGCAACGCGGTGACCTTCGCCACCATGGGCGGGGCCGGGCCGAACTCGATGCCGGACATGGCCGGGTTCAGCATGATCGCCCGGCTGTCGAACCTGCCCGAAATCCAGTTGTGGCTGAAGACCATGCGGAACTTCCTGTCGCCCCGGAGCGCGGCCGACAAGGCGCTTGCCACCCGGATCGGCCTCGGCGTCCAGACCATCCTGGAGGATGTCCGGCGCTATGTCCGCGACGACCCGGTGATGAATTTCAGCGCCAAGGCGGCGAACTTCACCGTGGTCGCCGGCCTGCTGCACCGGTTCGAGGAAGGCAAGGCGATGGCGGTGGCGTCGGTGATGCATGACGCCATCGGGGCGTTAACCCGCCGGCACGAATGGGACGCGCTGCCCAAGGGCGACCGGCTGATCTTCGAGAGCAGCGGCGTGGACAAGGCGACCTGGGATCTGTGGCGCGCGGCCGATCTGGAGCGCGGCGACGACGGGTCGAGGACGATCCTGCTGCCGGCCCACCTCTATGACTTGCCGGACACGGCGGTTGACGCGGCGATCGCGCCGAAGCTCCGGCAGTTGCAGGACCTGGGCGGCGAGGCGGTGTCGCGGCTGACGGCCCAGTCCGATCGGGAGCGCGACTGGATGGCCGGCCGCGCGGCCAAGCTGGAGGCCTATGCGGACAAGCTGGCGGCGACGCTCGACGCCTACCGCGCCACCCGGGAGAAGGCCCTCGGGAAACTGGGCGCCGACACCGACGCGCGCATCGACCTGATCGAGGCGCAGATGGAGCGCCTGAGAGCCGAGAAGGACATCGCCGCCTATCTCGCCACCAAGGATGCGCAGGGCCGCCAGCTACGGCTATTGGAGCAGGTGGAAGACGGCGCGTCGGTCGGGCGCGGAACAGTTCAAGAGCGGGTCCATCCCGACCGGCGGCCCGACGCGGTGGTGACGAACTGGGCAAAGACCCCGGGCGTCGGCGAGCAATCGGCGGCTTCGATCGAGCGCTTCAGCCGGCGGCGCGGTGCGATCGGCGAAGACCTTGGCGCCCGGCTGGCAAAGGCCGAGCGGCGAATCAAGGATGCCGAGAAGCGGGTGAAGGAGGCGGAAGAGCTCGCCGCCGGCGAAATCGACGACAAGCGGCGCGACCTGAACGGGCGGCTGGCCGCCAGGATCCACGACCTCGACGTTTTCAGCAGGGAGATGAGGGACCGGATCGTCCGGCGCAACGAACTGGCGGCCGAGTGGCGGCGGCAGATCGGCGACCGCATCGATTCCCTGCGCGACGAGGCCCGGCGCGACGCGGCGCTGAAGCTGTCCGGCGTGGTCGGCCGGGAGATGAAAATCGCCTCGGGATCGCCCGGGATCGAGCGGCGGGTTGACCTGGGGCTCGACATCAACCGCACGGGCCTGATGTCGGAAATCAGCCGGTCGATGCTGTTTCTGAAGGCCACCCCGATGTCGATCCTGCACAATTACTGGCAGCGGTCGGCCTCGATGGGCGAGATCACCAACCCGGCGCTGCTGCGCGCCCGGTACTTCGTCACGGCGGCGGTGCTGGGCGTCATGGTGATGAACCTGAAAAACCTGTTGGTCGGCCAGGACGCCTTCAACCCGCTCGACCTGGAGCAGGAGAAGTACGCCCCCAAGCTGATCAAGTCCGTCCTGTCCGGCGGCGGCTTCGGCGTCTATGGCGACATGCTGCTTCAGGACCCGAGCGGATCGAAGAACACCCACAGCATGTCCGGCCTGATCGGGGGGCCGATCATCGGCACCGCCGACGACGTGATGACGCTCTACCAGGATGCGGCGCATTGGGCGGTCGGCGGCAAGGCGGACATCGGCGGCGACACCGTTCGCTTCGCCAAGCGCCACCTGACCCCGAACATCTTCTACGCCAAGGCCCTGCTGGACCATTACATCTTCCAGCAGCTTCAGGAGATGTTCTCCCCCGGCTACAACGCCCGCGCCCAGGCCCGGATGGAGAAGGGCACCGGGACCAAATACTGGTGGGACTTCGGCAAGACCGAGCCGAAGCGCGCGCCGGAGTTCGCGCGGTGACGGGCGCTCAGCGGCCCGCGCACTCAGCGGTCGGCCAGGACGACAGCCACCAGAAGGGCTTCCGGGAAAAGCAGCACCGCAGCGAACCCGAGCGCCTTCCGCCACCGAGAGGCACGGGGATCGGATGTCGAGGAATAGAGCTTGACCGCCCCAACGGCCAAAAGGATGAACACCGCCTGACCGGCGATGAGCCACACCAGGGGCAGCGCGTGGTGGCTGATGAACGCCACCGGGTCGGCGTGGTCGAGATAGTATCCGAAATCGCCCAGAAGCTTCTCGAAGAACCCCGGGTAAGCCGACGGGTCGTTGGGGGCGAGCGGGTTGGTTCTCTCTGCCGACAGGGCGTTTGCGACATCGTCCGGGGAACTGAGGGCGCTCATTTTGACCTCGTGCAAATCTCAGCCCCGCTCCGGCGGGGCCTCTTGCTGGGATCAGTGCAACAGCTTGACGGCAGCGATGATGAGCGCGGTCTGGGCGACGATGGTGCCGAACATCCATTTGATGATGTCGGCCTTCGCCTCGGAGACCGTGGTCTTGATCTCGGCCTTCAGTTCGGTCTTCGCCTCGACCAGATCGGCCTTGGTCGCCATGTCGCCAACCAGCGCCCGGGACAGAACGCGGGCGAACCCCTCGGCCTGCTGCTGGTCAAGGCCGGCCTCGTCGCGGAGCGCGGAGGCCAGGGCCAGGGTGTCGAACGGAACCACGTTGGTCATGACGCCCCCTTATCAACAAAGTCCGATATATCAGATACGGATATCCCGTCTAGCCTTCCAACAACTCCATCAATTAAACCCGATTGGAGAAGTTCAAATGCGGCATTTCTGAACGTCTTAACCTCGCTCTCCTTCATCTTATCCATATGGGTGAGTGCGAGTGCCAGCCCAAGCGCCGCGACCTTGTCAATAACTTCTCTATCAAGGCCGGCGACTACCAGCCGACGAATTGCCTCTGCCCGCGAGGGAATGTCGGGCTGGCGGCGGCGCCACTCGTCGATAAGCCCCAGAAAGGCGGGCGACACCCTCATATTAAATTTGTCGGTCTTTTCCACGCACAATATCCCACGCCAACCATGTGCGCACATTACTCTTGACGGCTGCGCCGCGCAAGATTACGGTCAGTGTGCGCACATGAGGTGCATTACCCCAGAGAGGGGCAAGATGAAGAAGGACGACAGATTTGCCATGCGCGTCGATGGGGCTTTTGTTTCCCGTCTTGACGAATGGCGTGGCGCAAGACGCCCCATCCCTTCAAGGGCTGAGGCCGTCCGGCACCTGATTGAAAAGGGTCTGGAGGCTGAGGCTGTCGAGGCCGAGGGGCGCGATGGTGGTGGGGAACAGCTTGCCGGCTAACCCCACCACCGGAGCGACGAGTTTTTCAACCCGATCCCGACCGCGTGTTGCAACCACCGGCCAGGGGATCATCCAGCAACGAGGATGCTGAAATGACCACGAATGATATGACCGTCCTGGGGACGGAAAGCAAGGAATTGGCTATCGCTCCCGTCGAGGGAGAGCCCAGAATCCTCGACACCGATCTGGCCGAGGTGCTGGGGTATGCCCAGCCTCGCGACATCCGCCAGCTGATAGCGCGGCACCGTACCGCGCTTTCCGAACTGGATGCCGTGGCGACCTCCGAGGTTGTTGTGGGGAAAGGCCAGCGTACCACCGCCACCTACCTGACCAAGAAGCAGTCCCTCTTCATCATCACCAAGGCCGAAACCGCCACCGCCATTGAGACGACCATCAAAGTCATCGAGAGGTTCGATGCCTACGAGCGGGGGATGATCAGTAATGCCCCGGCTCGTGATCCGATGGACATGCTGCGCGACCCGGCGGCGATGCGGGGCCTGCTGCTGACCTATTCGGAAAAGGTGCTGGAACTGGAAGCCGCCGTTGCCACCCAGGCCCCGAAGGTCGAGGCCTTCGACCGGATCGCCGCTGCCGAAGGCTCGATGTGTGTCACCGACGCGGCGAAGGATTTGCAGGTGCGGCCGAAGGACCTGTTCAACTGGATGTCGGGGAGCCGCTGGATCTACCAGCGTCCGGGCAAAGCCGGATATCTGGCCTACCAGGACAAGATCCAGGCCGGCTACCTGGAGCACAAGGTGACGACGGTTTCCCGCTCGGACGGGTCGGAGAAGGTGGTTGAGGCGGTGCGGATCACCGCTCGCGGCCTCGCCAAGCTGGCCCAAAAGGTCCCCGGCGCCCGCCGGCCCGGACCGTCCACTCAGGCGGCGGAGTGATGACCATGAACGCACTCACCCGCCGCTCTCTGCTGGCCGGGGCCGCTGCCGCCACGGTCTGCGGAACCGCCGCCGTCTCGGCTACCGGGCCGCACCCAGACGCCGAACTGATCGCCACCTATGCCGAGTTCGTGGCCTGCGACATCGGCATCACCAGCACGGTGAACGATGACGAATCCGACGAACAGAGGGACGCCCGCTTCGACAGGTGGGTCGAGCTGATGGACGACATCGTTGCAAGGAAAGCTTCGACCACGGCCGGCTTGGCGGTTCTTGCCCTCGCCGCGTTGAAAGAAGGCGGTGCCTTCGAAATTCCTGGGGTGGCCTGGGACGGCTACAGCAAGCCCCGGGGAATCGAAAGCGGCGATCGAGCCCACCGTATCCTCTGGAACATCGTCGAGAGCGCTCGGGCGATGACCGCCTACTGAATCTTCCAAGGGTGTCGGTTAAAGCGACGCCCTTCCCCTCCCCCACGGCCGCCCCTCACCGGGCGGCCTTTCTTGTTGAGGTGCCCATGACCCTCGCCACCACCACCTCCTCCGTGTCCTATGTCGGCAACGGCGTCACCACCACCTTCGATTTCGGCTTCGAGATCCCGGCCGGCGCGCTGGTGGTGACGCTGACCGAGACCGACGCGGTCACCATCCTCGACGCCTCGGCCTACAGCGCGACCGGCCTCGGCAGCAGCGCGGGCGGCAGCGTCACTCTCAAGGCCGCCCCCACCAGCGGCCAGACCGTCACCCTGCGCCGGGTGCTGACCCCGACCCAATCGGTGGCGCTGGTCACCGGCGCCGCGATCTATGCCGACGTGCTGGAAGCCGCGCTCGACCGCGCCGCGATGGTCGATCAGCAATTGCAGGAGCAGATCGACCGCGCCGTGCTGGTACCGGTCGGTTCCGACGTCGATCCCGGCGCCTATCTCACCACCTGCACCACGGCGGCAGCCAACGCCGCCGCCAGCGCCGGCACGGCCACTGCCGCCGCGACCGGGGCCGCCGCCAGCGCCAGCGCCGCCACCACCGCCGCGACCGCCGCCCAGCAGGCGGTGGGCGGCGCGCGGGTCAGCCCCACCGACACCACCCCCGCCCCCCTGTCGACCAAGCTCGGCGTCGCCGGGCTGGTGACCAAGGCGATCACCAACCCCGGCGCGGCCGAGGGACTGACCCTGTCGGTTCCCATCGCCACCCAGGCCGAGGCCGAAGCGGGCACGGCCGCCGACAAGGCGATGACGCCGATTCGCACCGCCCAGGCGATCGCGGCGCAGGCCCTATCGTCGTTCCGCAACCTGCTGATCAACACCGACTTCGCCGACCCGGTCAACCAGCGCGTCTACGTCAGCGGCGCCCCCACCACCGCCGCCAACCAGTACACCCTCGACCGCTGGCGGGTGGTGACCAGCGGACAGGCGCTGGTCTGGACCGGGGGGGCGTTGACCGCCCCCGCCGGTGGGCTCGAACAGGTGGTCGAGGGGAAGATGATCCCGCGCAGCGGCACCTACGTGCTGTCCTGGACCGGCACCGCCACCGCCACCGTCGATGGCGTCGCCGTCGCCAATGGCGGCACCGTCGCCTTGACCAAGGGCACCAACGCCACCGTCCGCTTTTCGGGCGGCACCGTTCAGTATCCGCAACTGGAGCGGGGAAGCCGGGCGACCGCCTGGGAGGCGCTGCCCTACGACGTCACATTGGCGCGATGCTGGCGGTACTACGAGATCGTTCCGTTTGGCGGGAGGTATTGGGGTACAGGCATCTCCACGGCAATCTACGAGGCGGCGCCGTTCAAAGTCCCAAAGCGGGTGACGCCCACGATAACGCTTCCTTCCGCCACGAATGCCATTTGGAACGCCACCGGCGGCGGGGCGACCCCTACGACTTGGACGGCTGGGGCGACGGACTCTGTTGCTACTATTTCGGCGTCATACAGCGCCGCCTTTGCCGGAATCGCCCTCAACGTCTTGAGCGCGAATGCGGAGTTGTAAGCCATGGCCCTCTATCGCCTGACCACCACCACCGAACCCTGCGTCGTGATCCGCGAGGGCGACGGCGCCTGTATCCCGCCCGATCCGGCCAATGGCGATTACGCCGCCTATCTCGCCTGGGTCGCCGCTGGCGGCGTGCCCGACCCCGCGCCCGCCGCCGCCGCCAACGCCGCGTTGCTGGCCCAGCTCGACGCGCTCGACGCCAAGAGCGTGCGGCCGCTGCGGGCGGTGCTGGCCGGTACCGGCACCGATGAGGACCGCGCCAAACTGGCCGCGATCGAGGCCCAGGCCGCCGCCCTGCGCGGCCAGCTCACCAGCTGATCGGCCAAGGACATCTCGCCCATTCCCGGCCGCCGCGTGCGGCCTTTTTCGTGTCTGAAAGGAGCCGCCATGCCGGCCGAAGACAGAGTTCCGGCGGGGGCGGCGACCCTTGCCACCTCCGCCCCCCTGTGGGCCTGGGGCCTCGACCAAGTCAACCAGATCCTGACCACCGTGTCCCTGCTGCTCGGGATCGCATTCCTGCTGTGGCAGTGGATCCGCGCCGCTCGCCAGAACAAGCCGATGGAGGACTGATCACCATGACCACCACCTACGACCCCGCCGCCCTGCGCGCCGACCTGATCCGCGACGAAAGCCTGCGCCTCAAGCCCTACCGCTGCCCCGCCGGCAAGCTGACCATCGGCATCGGCCGCAATCTCGATGATGTCGGCATCAGCCGGGAAGAGGCCGAAACCCTGCTCGACCACGACATCGCCGCGCTCGCCGCCGATTTCGACCGGGCGCTGCCGTGGTGGCGCGGCCTGTCCGAGGCCCGCCAGCGGGCATTGGTCAACATGGGGATCAATCTCGGCCTGCCCCGGCTGCTCGGCTTCAAGCGGATGCTGGCGGCGCTGGAGCGGGGCGAATTCGCCACCGCCGCCGCCGAGGCGCTCGACAGCCCGTGGGCCGGTCAGGTCGGCGCCCGCGCCCAGCGCATCGCCGCGCTGATCCGGCAGGGGTGACGCAACCGGATCCGAAAACCGCCCCGATCTGTCAACCACGCCGCCCGGCATCCCGCCCGGCGGCTTTTTTGCGCCCGGAGGACACCATGCCCCGCATCATCATCATGACCCTGATCGCCGCCGGTCTGCTTGCCGGCTGCACCGACGCCCAGGTCGCCAAGCTCAAGACCGTCGCCACGGCGGCCTGCAAGGTGGACGCGGTCGCGCAGCCGATCGCCGTGACCGTCGGCACCGACATCGCCAACCTGTCGGGCTATGCCGACGAGGCCGCGCTGGCCGCCGCGATCGATGCCCGGGCCCACACCGCCATCCAGCAGGCCTGCGCCTCCCTCGGCGGCACCGTCGCGGGCGAGGTGACCACCTCGACCGCCGCCGCGACGGACTGACGGCCATGCCCTCCTACCTCTCCGCCCGGCTGCCGGAGCGCACCTCCCAAGGGGCCTATGTCGCGGCGATCACCGCTTTCGCCACGGTCGCCAGCAACCCGGCGGCGTGGCGGGAGGGCTGCCTCGAACTCTGGCTCACGCTGGTCTGGCCGATGGCCGGCGCCCTGCTCGCCTTCCTGTTCCCGGAGGCGCATCCCCCTTTTCCTCCGGGGCGGTCGGATGGTCCGCCCGCCCCTCCTTCCAAGGAGACACCCTGATGCCCGTGCTGATTCCCAACAACGAACCCCGCCGGATCCCGCTGACCTTCGCCGCCAAGGATGGATCGGCCGCCGCCCCGCCCGCCGCCCTGACCTTCGCCAGCGCCGCCGGTCTGGTCGAGGTGGCCTATGCCGACGGGGCGCTGACCATCACCCCGGGCGGCGGGGTCGGCAGCGACACCATCACCGCCGCCGGGCTGGCCGGCAGCTTGCAGATCACCCTGACCGCGCCGGCCGCCTCGGTCAGCTTCGGCGAGCCGGTCGCCGCCGGCTGAGGTCGGTTTTCGAGGCCGGCTCCGGGAGGTTGGGGCCGGCCTCTGTCGCTTCGGAGAAGGATGTGCTCCCCGGCACAGATGAACCAAAAAAGCCAAAACCGACCTATGCAGATTGGTTCGTTTGGGGTGTTTGGCACAACATTTGGGGCCGTTGGTTCAAATGGCCTCTATATGCCAGGGAATGCAGTCTTCACACGGGTGGGGTCGTAGGTTCAATCCCTACATCGCCCACCATCTCTTCTTCTCCTCGGATGCCGGGACACAGGCATCTCCCCACCACATCGTTTTGGTCTCGCGCTGTCGCGGGGCTGCCGCCCCAGCCCCGCCCGGAGGCTGACGCCTCCGGACCTCCGCTTGTTTCACGGGTTATACCGGCGAGTCGATGAAATGACCTTCTCGCTGATCCGACTTATGACCCGCCCCCTCTGTTTCCAACCCTGGGGCAGGAAGGTCATGTGTGGACGGCCCCTGCGTTGCAAGGAGATTTTTGCGCGATCACGCCCCGGTCGGGTGCAGTCATGTGTCCGGCCTGTTTGTGCGGCACTGTGACCGCTGGCCATGATGTGGACACCTCCGGAAACCGGCCTTGAACGGCACCGCATGTCACTGGCTGCTTGAGCGCGTTGTGATCGGCGCTGCGATCACTGATTTTCCGGGTCGGGTGGTATGAAGCGGGTGACGAGCCCCCAGGATCGGCGCCCCCCCCTGGGAGGGCGCCCGGTCGGGCGCCGATCAGGCGAATTCGGCCTGACGGTCGAGCCAGGACCAGCACTTCATGTTGTAGGCCATGTTGGCGAGCGTGATCGCTACCCTGGCGCGGGCAAGGCCGATGGTCCGGATGACCAGTCCCATCCGACCCTTCATCTCGGCGAAGACATGCTCGACCCGGGAACGGATCCTGGATTTCACCGCGTTGGCCCTGGCGGTCGCCCGAGGCATCGGTTTGCCCTTCGGCTTCTTGCGGTGGATGCGACTGGCCTTGCCGGCTTCGGCGAGGAACGCCTCGTTGGCCTCGGAGCGGTAAGCGCTGTCGGCCCACACTTCGGAGGCGGTATTGGCCGGATCGATCAGCCCCTCGCGCAGTCGGGCGCCATCGGCTGCGGCCGCATCGGTGACGAGCGCGCGGCGGATGATCCCGCGTTTGCGGTCGATCGAGACGTGGTTCTTGTAACCGAAATGAGGGATGGCGATGTCGCCCTGGGGCGTGCCGTCCTCCCTGACCTTGCCCTTGGAAAATTTCACCGTCCAGCGGGCATCGCGATCCTTCTGCCGCAGCTTGGCCGGCTTGTCCCGCCAGTCCTCGGGAACCTTGCCCTCCTTGATCGCCTGTTTCTCGGCCTCGGTATTGCGTTGGCGCGGCGCCGAAACCAACGTCGCATCAACGATCTGCCCCGACATCGGCATATAGCCCGCCTCGCTGATCGCCCGATCGAGCCGCTGGAACAGATCGTCAAACGCACCGGCTGCAATCAGCGCCTCGCGGAAGTCCCACAGAGTGTTGGCATCCGGCACCGCATCGCCCGGCCCCAGGCCGCAGAACCGCATCCAGCTCAGCCGGTCGCGCACCAGATACGTCGTCCGACCCAGCGCCAGACCGTGCAGCGACTGCAACACCAGCATTTTGAATTTCAAAACCGCGTCGAAGCCGGACCGACCGCCCTTCGCGGGCGCGCTCCGTCGCCGGACCGCACACTCCAGGATCGGCCGGAACACCTCGAAATCCACCGTCTTCGACAGCGTCTCCAGCGGATCGCCCTCCGCCGAAAGTTCGGCCAGACGACGCTCGACATCCCAGAACCCGATCTGAACCGCCATCGTCTCCCCCAATAGCCGATCGCCTATGGAATCACGAACCAGACCCGGACGCCAGTTTCCGGAGGTGTCCAAATGGTGTGTTTCGACAACCACCATCTTGGCGCATTGCAACGCCGGTGAGCAGGGGCCGCCCACCCCATCATTTCATAGGATGGTCGGTATTCGTCTTCGATACTGAAATCACCAATGGGATTGGATGGCACCACATCTGCCGGGCAATCTCAGATGAGGAGCGAAAGGAACAACCGCTTGTTCGTGGAGCCCGTACCATGTCTGTCCTGAATTATGATCCCGCCTTTCAATTCATCACGACCGACCCCACCATCGTCTGAGCGCATCAACAAGCGGCCGTCAAGAAAGGAATTCATCACAGATTTGCCAGGAGAAGTACCTCCATCCTTCCGTCAAACGCGGTCTTGTTCCCCGCACCCCTGCGGGCTGCCTGATGCTTTGCCACGCAAATTGCCTTTATGGTATTTTATTTTGGAATCCTATCGTTGCCCTCTTGAAGCTCTGGGACTAAAATTCGTCAAATTGGCAGAATTACGATACGCGCTTGGCACAATCACCATTGTTTTAGAGAAAAAAATGACCATAAATGTTGAAGATAAAAATCAATTTGTGAAAATACTCGCCGCCGAGATAATAAAAAGTTACAAAATAGACGGCAGAAACAAAGCAAAAGTTAATTTTTTCATAGGCGCGGGCTGTTCTGTGACGGCAGGAATGCCATTGGCAAATGATGTAGCCAAAAAAGGCATTAATTTGTTATATGAATACGAAAATCAAACTGATCAAGAAAAAGATTCTACCGAAAATTCCATAGAAGAAAAGCTAAAATTACTTATAGAACAAGGAAAAATTAACAAAAAAAGCAACGGCGGTGGATTGTTAATAAAAAATGATATTGTCAATTGGGGCAACGTCTACGAAGAATTATTTTCAAACGGCTACAAATCACCAAATCAGTCACGAAATTTTTTTTCTAAATTGGTAGAAGAATCTGGCGGTGCGATTAATTGGTCGCATATCTGCCTTGGGCAACTTGCTTATGAAAAGTTATTATCAACAGTCATCACAACCAATTTTGACAGGCTTGTTGTTCGCGGGATGGTGTATGCTGGAGTTGTCTCGCTAGTTTGCGATGACATGCAAAACATCAACAAAATCACCGAAAATCAAGATGTTCCACAAGTTATAGAGGTGCATGGGTCATATTTTTCATATAATTTGGCAAATAAAAATGCCGATATTAAAAATAAATGGAAAATTTTTTCCGGATGTTTCGAATCAATATACAAATCGTCAGACGCTTTAATTTTCATTGGATTTAGCGGTTCAGACAAATCAATCATGAAATTTATATGCGAAGCAAGCGAAAAGTATCAAGATGTACCGATATACTGGGTATTTTATGAAAAAGAATGGAGAGAAGTTGGCGGTAGAGTGAAAAATTTTCTTTCAAAGAAGAAAATTCAAGCCAACCTTGTTTACAACTACAGTTCGGACGATTTCTTTTCAGACCTAATGCGCGAGCTAAAAATTGAAAAGCTTCCGCTCATTTCTTACCAAAAAGATAAAATTGAAAGGCAAATGCGTCTTTTGGGTATATCAGATATAATAAACAAAGACATATCTCACAAAATAAAGCTCGGATCGGCACTTTTTAATGAAATTGGCGAACTTGCCTCAGCATCTCCATTCTCGAAAAAACAAGAAGATGCTGCCGAGCAAATAAAAATACTAAGAAATGATTGTAAATTGACCGAGGCATACAACATATCAGTCCAGTACTGCGATATATATGGAGATGATATATTTCAAGATGCTAAATCAATTAGCTTGAAATTAGCAAATGAGATAGGAATTAGCATTCTAAGCTATGGATCACTACTTCATAGCGAAAAAGATATTTCATATGCCGGCAGGATTTACGCGAACTTACTTAGCTCACATTCACCAGAATTTTCAGAAATATATGAAATTACAACTTACCTTGGTGAGGCGGAATATCTTTTGACGGAGAGACATAGAAGGCCCATCAATCATGATAATCTAGATCTTCTTAATAAATATGAAAAAACCTTAGACAGCTTCATCGAAAAAGCCACATCAGATATAGATCGGGTTTTATTGCAGGGTAAATATTCTAAATTATTGATTTTTCTTAGCACACTTTATCACAGAAAAGGACGCGAAGAAAAATCTCTCATACTTGAGAATGAAGCGAAAGATAAAGCTTCTGTATTTAAAAAATATAACAATCTAAAAAAAGAAAATAATGGTATTTGGGGGTACCTAAATTATAATTACTACTATATAATATCTCTTTCCCGGGACGTGAGCGATCAGGAGAAAAAAAATGCATGCGCCGCTTACAAAAACGCCATGTCCTCAGCACAATTTATGGAAGAGATGCCGATTCTTTGGATTGATGGTTGCAGAAATTTTGAGCAAACAGCATTAAAATTTAGCTTTTTTGACAAAAAAGAGCAAGTTCTAGAGGAAACTGTTATATTTCTCCGCAAAGCTTTACATCATAAAATCTGCATAAACATCCCATCTTTATATTCAGAGATGCAATTTTTAACAGGAGACGCACTTCTTAGGCTTGGAAAAATTCAAAATAACGCCGGCAAATTTGAAGAATCAATATTTTTATTGGAGTCATATGTTAAAATCCGGAGCAGCGGTCTAGGAGAAATCTTCAAGAATATAAACAGAAATAAAATTATCGCATTTTATGATATCGCAAGCGCCTACTACCATTACGGGATGATTGTAAATGATGCAGCAAAATTAAACCACTCAATTAAGGTGTACTGGCAGATAATAAAAAATGCAAAATTTCATGATTATCTAGACCCGTTATCGAAAAATTACTTGGGAAATAAAGCAGATGCTGCAATTTACCATGGCTTCTGCCTGGCAATAAATAATTACGTTACACTAAAAAGATCACCAATCAATTTTCATGACGGGGAACTCGATGAAATTTTCTTCAGGGCAATCAATATGCTTGAAAAAATAAACGACAAAGATCAGGCCGAAATCTTAAGATCAATTCATTCAAGACTCAGAGGAATTCAGATGGTATTTAAGTGAATGTTTTTTCATTTCTATGTTCGTTGGATTAATTCATATTTTTGAGTTAAGCATAGATAAGATGTATTGTGCAAATATTTGCTGCCAGGGCAGCAACCCGAGTGAGCCGCCCGCTACAAACAGATTCTTATACTGCCAGGCCGACGAACTGACCCGTTGGGTCAGTTCAGCCCGAGATCCTCGTCTTCCCTCAGGGCGAAGGCATCCGAGATGATCTGTTCGACCGCCTCAACCTCGGCATCGCTCAAGGCTTCGACGTCACTCTTGCGGCGCTTCCCGGCCAGCTTTCCGTGATTTTGGCGGACCACCGCGATCAGGTTGCCCAGCATGTTCTCCGGCATATCGATCATATCCTGGATCCGCCGCCGGGCCTCGTCATAGGCGGCCAGGTAATCAATCTCGCGGGGCAGGTCGCGGGTGATCGTCTGGACCACGCATTCGTAGAGGAAAGTGGCGAGGTCCGTGTAGTCGCCGAAGCGATAGAGGTCGGCGGTGTCATTGAGCACCTCGACATTCTGCCTGGGCGTCGGGCGCCACTCGATGAAGGGCATCAAGGGCCCGGTGAACCGGCGCAGCGTCTCGCCGTAATCCTCAGAGCCCGACTCGAAACTCTATGAATTGAAACAATACCTTGCGAGACGCCTGGTTGTGAGGCGGATATGGGCGACGTTGATCCATGCTTCGGCGGAGGCGATGGATTTTTCCCAGTCCTTGGCCAAT
>NZ_JBHUIY010000047.1:0-23675 GCF_042683125.1 Phaeospirillum tilakii | reverse complement strand
GCGCGGCGGCGCGGCCGGACCGGCGCGCCGGCGGCGGGCCCGCCCCGCCGCCGGGCCAGCCCCGGCCCAAGCTGCTGATCGTCGATGACCAGCCGGCCAACCTGATCGCCCTCAAGCATCTGCTGGCCAAGGTCGATGCCGAGGTGATCCCGGCCGCCTCGGGCAACGAGGCGCTGAAGCTGACCCTCAACCACGATTTCGCCCTGGCGCTGCTCGACGTGCAGATGCCCGAGATCGACGGGTTCGAGGTGGCCGAACTGCTGCGCGGCGAGGAACGCACCCGCGACCTGCCGATCATCTTCCTCACAGCCGCCCATCGCGATGCCGACCACCGCAGCCGGGGCTATGGCGCCGGGGCGGTCGATTACATCGAAAAGCCGATCGACGAGCCGGTGCTGCTGGCCAAGGTGCGGGTGTTCCTCGACCTTTATCGCGGTCAGGCCGAGCGCGACCGGCTGCTGCGGCTGCTGACCGAGGCCAACCGCAGCCTCAACCAGGAGATCGAGGCCCGCCGCCGCCGCGAGGCCGACGACCAGCGTCTCGCCGGCACCATCCTCGACGCGGTGGCCGAGGCGATCCTGGTCTGCGATGCCGCGGTACGGATCACAGCGGTCAATCCCGCCTTCACCCGCATCACCGGCTTCACCCCGCAGGAGGTGCAGGGCCGCACCCTGGCGCTGCTCGGCTCGGGCCGGCAGGGGCAGGATTTCTATGCCGCGATGTGGGAGGATCTGCGCCAGCAGGGCCGCTGGCAGGGCGAGGTGTGGAACCGGCGCAAGAGCGGCGAGATCTATCCGGTCTGGCTGTCGGCGGTGACGGTGCGGGGGGCCGACGGCGCGGTCGAGAAGGTCGTCGGCGTGTTCAGCGACATCACCCGCCGCAAGCAGGTCGAGCGCGACCTGCTCGGCGCCCGGGTCGCCGCCGAGCGGGCCAACCGGGCCAAGTCGGCCTTCCTCGCCAATCTCAGCCACGAGTTCCGCGCCCCGCTCAACGCCATCCTCGGCCTGTCCGAACTGCTGCTGATCGAGGGCGAGACCGCCGCCGCCGCCGCCCGGCGCGACTATGCCGCCAACATCCACGACCATGGCCGCCATCTGCTCGAACTGGTCAACGACCTGCTCGACCTGTCGAAGATCGAGGCCGGCAAATGGCCGCTCCATCCCGGCCTGTTCCCGCTGCGGCCGCTGGTCGAGGAATGCGTCCGGCTGATGCAGGTCGAGGCCGGCGGCGGCGGCATCGCCATCGCCGCCGCGCTGGAGAGCGCCCCGGCGGTGCTGATGGCCGATCAGCGCGCGGTGCGGCAATGCCTGTTCGCCCTGCTGTCGAACGCGATCCGCTATTCCCCCGCCGGCGGCACGGTGACGCTCGAGGTTGCCGCCGAGGGGACGATGACCCGCTTCCAGGTGATCGATCGCGGCGCCGGCATCCCGGCCGAGGCGATCCCCCGCCTGCTCAACCCGTTCGATCCCGACGACGAGCCCGCCGCCCGTTCCGGCCCGGGCGGCGCCGGCCCGGGCGGCGGCACCGGGCTCGGGCTGGCGGTGGTGCGCTCGCTGGTCGATCTGCATGGCGGGCGGATGCGGATCGACAGCGGCGAGGGGGCCGGCACCACCGTCACCCTGCTGCTGCCGACCGGCGGGGTCGCGCCGCCGGCCTGACCCGGGTGATCCCGGCGCCGGTCGTCCGGCCGCCGCGAATCGTGGTTCCTACCTATGGGCCAAAGCAAGGGGTCCCCTGCCTTCGGCGCGATGAGGAAAGGGCACGACAGCGTTATGGTCTTCGCCTATATAATGCTGATCCTCTAGCTCGCACGGAGACTTCTCCCATGGCTGGGACTCGCCTGATTGCCGCCCTGTTCGGCGTTTTTTTGACCTTTGCGACCCTTTCCGCTTCCGCCGCCGAGGTGCGCGTGTTCGCCGCCGCCTCGCTGACCAATGCCCTCAACGACATCGGCAAGCTCTATGAGCAGCGCACCGGCGACAAGCTGGTGGGCTCCTATGCCGCCTCGTCCGCCCTGGCCCGCCAGGTCGAGCAGGGGGCGCCGGCCGACATCTTCGCCTCGGCCGACCTCAAATGGATGGATTACATGGCCGAGCACAAGCTGATCGACCCGCAGAGCCGGTTCAATCTGCTCGGCAACGATCTGGTGCTGGTCGCCCCGGCCAATTCGCCGCTCGACAAGATCGAGATCACCGCCACCACCGATCTCGCCGCTTTGGCCGGCGAGGGCCACATCGCCACCGGCAACCCGGATTCGGTCCCGGTCGGGCTGTATTTCAAGCAGGCGATGGAGCGTTCGGGCCAGTGGGCCAAGGTCGCGCCGAAGGTGGCCGGGGCCGACAGCGTCCGCGCCGCGCTGACCCTGGTCGAACGCGGCGAGGCGCCGATCGGCGTGGTCTATGCCACCGACGCGGCGGTGTCGGCCAAGGTCAAGGTGATCGGGGTGTTCCCCGCCACCCTGCATGACCCGATCGTCTATCCCTTCGCCGCGATCGCCGGGGCCAAGGGCGAGGTGACCAAGCCGTTCCTCGACTTCCTGCGCAGCCCCGAGGCCCGGGGCGTGTTCGTCCGCTATGGCTTCAGGGTCAACTGACCGGGAGGGGATCGGGATGGATCCCGCCTGGTTCGTTCTGACCCCGCTCGAACGCGAGGCCCTGGCGCTGTCCCTGCTGGTTTCCGGCTGGGCGGTGGTGGGGTCTCTGCCGTTCGGGGTCCTGTTCGCCTGGCTGCTGGCCCGGCGCGATTTCCCCGGCAAGAGCCTGCTCGACGGGGTGATCCACCTGCCGCTGGTGCTGCCGCCGGTGGTGGTCGGCTATGCCCTGCTGGTGCTGTTCGGCCGGCGCGGGGTGATCGGGGCGGCCCTGTACGACTGGTTCGGCGTCACCGTCGCCTTCACCTGGAAGGGGGCGGCGATCGCCTCGGCGGTGGTGGCGTTCCCGCTGATGGTCCGCGCCATCCGCCTTGCCCTCGAAGGGGTCGATCGCCGGCTGGAGCAGGCGGCCCGCACCCTCGGCTGCGGGCCGGTCCGCACCTTTTTCGTGGTGACGCTGCCGCTGGCGGCGCCCGGGCTGCTGGCCGGGGTGATCCTGGCCTTCGCCCGCTCGCTGTCGGAATTCGGCGCCACCATCACCTTCGTGTCCAACATTCCGGGCGAGACCCGCACCCTGCCGATCGCGCTCTATGCGCTGACCCAGGTCCCGGGCGGCGACGCGCCGGCCTTCCGGCTGTGCGTGATCTCGGTGGTGGTGGCGTTCGCCGCGCTGCTGGCCTCGGAAATCCTCGCCCGGCGGGTGCGGGAACGGATCGGGAGCTGACCGGCCGATGCTCGAAATCGACGTGCGGCGCCGCCAGGGCGCCTTCACCCTGGAAATGGGCTTCACCGCCGGCTCGGGGGTCAGCGCGCTGTTCGGCCGCTCGGGCTCGGGCAAGACCTCGCTGGTCAACATGGTCGCCGGCCTCGCCCGGCCCGACCGGGGCCGCATCGTCATCGACGGCCGGGTGCTGTTCGATGCCGCCGCCGGGGTCGATCTGCCGCCCGAGGCCCGCCGGGTCGGCTATGTGTTCCAGGAACACCGGCTGTTTCCCCATCTGTCGGTGCGGCAGAACCTCTGTTTCGGCCGCGACATGCTGCCGGCGGCCGAGCGGACGGTGTCGTTCGATCACGTCGTCGCCGTGCTGGGGATCGAGCCGCTGCTGGCGCGCCGGCCGTCCGGCCTGTCGGGCGGCGAGAAGCAGCGGGTGGCGATCGGCCGCGCCCTGCTCGCCGCGCCGCGCCTGCTGCTGATGGACGAGCCGCTGGCCTCGCTCGACGGCGGGCGCAAGAACGAGCTGCTGCCCTTCATCGCCGGCCTGTCGCGCCAGTTCACCATCCCGATCCTCTATGTCAGCCACTCGATGGACGAGGTGCTGCGCCTCGCCGATACCCTGGTGCTGGTCGAGGACGGACGGGTGGCGGCGATCGGTCCGGTCGAGGAGGTGCTGTCCTCCCCCCGCCATGTCGGCCTGACCGGACAGGGCGACGTCGGCGCGGTGCTGGCCGCCACCCTGCTCGACAGCGACCCCCGCTTTGGCATCAGCCGGCTCGGCTTCGCCGGCGGGGTGCTGAAGGTCAACCTGATCGACCGCCCGAGCGGAACCCCGGTGCGGGTGCGGATCCACGCCCACGATATCGCCATCGGCCGCAATCCGGTCGGCGGCCTCAGCGTGCGCAATCAACTGGCGGCAACCGTCCGCTCGGTGTCGGCGTTCGACGATACCCAGGTCGATGTGATGCTCGATTGCGGCGGCGCGACCCTGTGGTCGCGCATCACCGGCGAGGCCCAGGCCGAACTCGCCCTCGCCCCGGGACAGCAGGTCACCGCCCTGATCAAAACCCTCACCATCGCCCGCGGCGACGTCGCCGACCGGCCCAACCGCTCGTCCGGCGCCTTGCCCGGCTGAACTGGCTCGTATCTATCGGGTTTCAGGGTGATGTGGGCTCCGCCCACCCCCGCCAAGGGCCGCAAGGCCCTTGGATCCCATTGATGGTCGGGTGCGGAGTGGCCTTTCAGCTTGGGCGCGGGGGCTTGCCGCGCGAAGGGCAAGGAAGGGGTTCCAAGGGCCTTGCGGCCCTTGGCGGGGGCGGGCGGAGCCCGCGCAATTCCTCAGCCGGCGAGCGAGGCGTTGAGCAGGCAGGGCAAAGCGGGGCCGCCCTGACGGCCGACCGAGCGGGCGAGGCGGCGGAACAGCGAGTCCGGCGCCCGGCACAACTGGCCGGGCGGGGGCAGCACCTCGATCCGGCCGTTGCCTTCGGTCAGGATCCGCAGGTCGAGGCGGCGGGTGGCGATGTTGGGGTCGCGCAGGCGCCGTTCGGCCTGATCGAGGTGGGACAGCAGGCCGGACAGCGAGTGGGCGGGCGGGGAGTCAAGGCCGAGATTGTCATGCACCAGCGCCTGGGTGATCGCCGCCGACAGGTCCCGTTCGATCCGGCGCCGCTGGTCGAGCCGGGACGTGCCGGAGCGTCGCGCCAGCGATTCGGCGATCAGGCCGGTGAGGTCAAGCCGCCACGCGCTGCGGGTGGTCAGCGACAGCACCAGGCCGCCCTCCCGCGCCGAGGCCTGCAACAGGCTCTCGATCTGGTCGCGGTGGGGCAGACCCTCGCATTCGAAGAAGCCGCAATAGGGAGCCGAAAGACCCGACCGCACCGCCTCCTCGCTGGCGGGGCCGATCAGCAGGGTGCCGCCTCCCGCCGTCACCGGCCAGGGAGGGGGGGCGCTGGCATCGCAATAAGGATCGACCCGCATGTTCTCCTCCTCTTGGCAGAAGGGGGAGGTTTGCCTCCCTCCCAATGTCAAGGGGGACTATACCAAGATCATATCACCTAGGCTAGAGAAATATCTCGGGCCGGCACCCGATCGGCAGGGGCGGCGCGCCTCAGCCGTTCACCGCCTCGATGAAGGCGGTGACCTCGCCGTCGAGCCGGTGCGATTGCGCCGCCAGGGCCTGCGAGGCGGCCAGCACCGCGCCCGAAGTGTCGCCGACCTCGGCCACCGCCCGGGTCAGGGCGTCGAGCGAGGCGGTGGCCTGCCGGGTGACGTCGGCCGCCTCGCGCATGTTGCGGGAAATCGCCCCGGTCGCGGCCTGCTGCTGTTCGACCGCGCTGGCGATGGTGGCGCCGGCGGCGTCGATCCGGGTGATGGTGGCGCCGATCGAGCGGATCGCCGCCACCGCTTCCCCGGTGGCGCTCTGCACCGCCGCGATCTGGCTGGTGATTTCCTCGGTGGCGCGCGCGGTCTGGTTGGCCAGCCCCTTGACCTCGCCCGCCACCACGGCGAAGCCCTTGCCGGCCTCGCCGGCCCGCGCCGCCTCGATGGTGGCGTTCAGCGCCAGCAAATTGGTCTGGGCGGCGATGTCGTTGATCAGATGAACCACGTCGTCGATCCGGGTCACCGCCCCGGCCAGCCCCTGCACCAGCCGGTCGGAGCGTTCGGCCTCGCTGACCGCCTGCGAGGTCATCGTCGCCGAACCGCGCACCTGCCGGCCGATCTCCTCGATCGAGGCGGTCAACTGGCCGGTGGCGGCGGCGGCCTCCTCGACGGTGATCGAGGTCCGCTGCGCCGCCTCGGCCACCGCCGTGGTCTGGCTGGCGGCGCGGTCGGCCACCCCGGTCAGGGTCGTCGCCGCCGTCTCCAGCCCGTCGGCCGAGCTGGCGATCGCGTCCGACACCTGCTTGACGCTGGCCTCGAACCGTTCGGCCATCCGCCGCGATTCGGTCCGCCGCTCGGCCTCGGCCTCGACCTTGCCGCTTTCGCGGGCCGCGCGCAGGCCGGCGGCCTCGCGCGCCGCGTCGCGCAGGGTGCGGATCGAGCGGGCCAGCATGCCGATCTCGTCGCCGCGCTCGGTCTCGGTCACCTCGCTGGCGTAATCCTCGCGGGCGAGGCGGTCGGTGATCGCGCTGAGGCGGTGCAGCGGCCGCGACACATGGCGGGCGATCAGCCAGGCCAGCAGGGTGGCGCCGACCGCGATCGCCAGCACGATCGCGGCGAAGCGCCACGCCACGGTGGCGAACTCGTCCTCGATGTCGTCGATCGCCACCGCGGTGCCGATCATCCAGCCCCAGGGGGCGAACATCTGCGAATAGGAGCTGAGGCGGACCGCCTTGTCGGTGCCGGGGCGCTTGAAATGGTAGAACAGCGCGCCGCCGCCGGCCTGGGCCACCTCGATCATCCGCTTCATGTAGGGCAGGCCGTTGGTGTCGGTGATGCCAAGAACGCTTTTGCCCTCGCGCTCCGGCCGGCCGGGGCTGAGCAGACAAAGCCCGTCCTCGGTATAGATGAAGATGTAGTTGTTCTTGTCGAACCGCACGGTGCGCAGCATCTCGCGCACCTGGGTCTGCGCCTCCTCGCGCCCGATCTCGCCCTTCTGCACCCGGTCATGGGCGGTCCGGACCACGTCCTTGGCGAAATCGGTCATGCTGTGCAGTTTGGCGATGCGGTCGTCGATCATCTTGTGATGCAGGAAGTACATTCCCGCGCCCGCCACCAGCGTGAAACCAAAGATGTTGATGGCGACGACAACCATCATCTTGTGGAAAATACCGACCTTCGCCATCTCTCGCCATCATTCAATGAATTGTCACGGTACCATAGCGTCCCCCGCCGCGAGGATCAAATACACAGAAGAGGATTCTGATGGCCATCTTTGGGGTAATTTGCGGGTGTTCCGATCCGGTCGATGGGTCCGGCAAGGGGAGGGGAGGGAGATGACCATCCGTTTTTGAAGAGGATGGCTGGCTTTTTCCCGCTTAAAGAGACGTTGGGGCCGGGGCGGACGCACGCGGGGGACGCGGCGGTGGGCGGTGCCGTCTCATCGCCGCAAACGAAAATAATTTGATGGATATTTGCCGTTGTTTATGCGGGCTTCGCCCGGACCGCCCCGCTCCCCCCGGAGAGGGGCGGGGCGGCAGGGTCAGCCGCGAACGGTGTCGAGGAAGGCGGCGACCTCGCCGTCGAGCCGGGTGGATTGCTCGGTCAGGGTCCGCGAGGCGGCCAGCACCCCGCCCGAGGTCTTGCCGACATCGGCCACCGCCATCGCCAACTGGTCGAGATATTCGGTCACCTCGCGGGTGCCGGTCGCCGCCCGCTGGATGTTGCTGGAGATGTCGGCGGTGGCGGCGTGCTGCTGATCGACCGCGGCGGAAATCGCGGTGCCGATCTGGCTGAGATCGTCGATGGTGCCGGCGATGGCGCGGATCGCCGTCACCGCCTCGCCGGTGGCGCTCTGCACCGCCGCGATCTGGCTGGCGATTTCCTCGGTGGCGCGGCCGGTCTGGTTGGCGAGGCTCTTGACCTCGTTGGCGACCACGGCAAAGCCCTTGCCGGCCTCGCCGGCCCGCGCCGCCTCGATGGTGGCGTTGAGGGCCAAAAGATTGGTCTGGGCGGCGATGTCGTTGATCAGCTTGACCACGTCGTCGATCCGGGTCACCGCCCCGGCCAGCCCCTGCACCAGTTGGTCGGAGCGGTCGGCCTGCTCGACCGCCTGGGCCGAGATCGCCGCCGAGGCCCGCACCTGCCGGCTGATCTCGGCGATCGAGGCGGACAGTTCCTCGGCGGCGGCGGCGACCGTCTGCACCGTGGTCGAGGCCTCGTCGGCGGCGCCGGCGACGTCGGCGGCCTGGGCCGAGGTCCGCTCGGTGACGGTGGTCAGGCTTTCCGCCGCCTGATGCATCTGCCGCGCCGAGGCGGTGATCACGTCCGACACCTGCTTGACGCTGGCCTCGAAGCCGTCGGCCATCATCCGCGCCGCCGCGCGCTGGCTTTCCTCGTGATCGCGCCGGGTGCGGTCCTGGGCGTCGCGCATCCGGTCGGCCTCGCGGGCGGCGTCGCGCAGGGTGCGGATCGCCCCGGCCAGGGTGCCGATCTCGTCGCCGCGCCGGTCCTCGTCGATCTCGACCTCATAATCGCGCGCCGCCAGCCGGGTGGTGGCCCCGGTCAGCCGCCGCAGCGGCCCGGCGATCCGGCGGGCGATCGTCCCCACCAGCCCGACCACCAGCACGGTGATCCCCAGCACGATGGCGAGGAATTTCAGCGCGGCGACGCGGAACTCGGCCTCGATGTCGTCGATCGACACCGCGGTGCCGACCATCCAGCCCCACGGCGCGAACCATTGGGCATAGGACACCTTCGGCAGCACCTCGGTCGAGCCGGCGCGGGAGAAGCGGTAGAACACCGGCCCGCCGCCGGCGCGGCCGACCTCGATCATCCGCTGGATGAAGGGCAGGCCGTCGGCGTCCTTGATCCCGAGGGCGTTCTTGCCCTCGCGCTCGGCGCGGCCGGGGCTGAGTTCGCAGGTGCCGTCGCCGGCATAGATGAACAGATATTCGCCGCCGTCATAACGCAGGGCCCGCAGCCGGTCGCGCACCAGCGCCTGACCCGCCGCCAGGTCGATCTCGCCCCGGGCGACCCGGTCCGCCTGTTCCTGCAACAGGCCGCGGGCGAGGTCGGTGACGCCGCGCAGCTTGGCGATGCGCGCCTCGATCATCGTCCCGTGCAGGAAGGTCAGGCCGACCGCCGCCACCAGCAGGAAGCCGACCACGCTGGCGGCGACGACGACCATCAGTTTTCCGGAAATCCCGAGTTTCGCCATCCGCATTTCCCTATCCCCTTTTTTCCCGGCCCTGCCCGGCCCGATGCGTGAACCCCAAAAAGACAGGGACGGGCGCCCCCTTCGGAGCGTCCCGTCCCGCCGCATTCACCGTCGTGCCGCCGCCGTGGCGACGGCCCCATCCGTCAGAACGGGATCTCGTCGTCGAGATCGGCCGGCGGTTCCCAGCTCTGGCCGCCGCCCGAGGCCGGGCGGCCGCCGCCCTGGGACGGGCGCGGCGCCGGATCGTCGTAACCGCCGCCGCTGCCGCCGCCATAGCCGCCGCCACCGCCCGCGCCGCCGCCGTCGCGGCCGCCGAGCAGGGTCAGCTCACCCTTGAAGCGCCCGATCACCACCTCGGTGGTGTAACGCTCGGCGCCGGACTGGTCGGTCCATTTGCGGGTCTGCAACGCGCCCTCGACATAGACCGAACTGCCCTTGCGCAGATAGCGCTCGGCGACGTCGCCGAGATTGGGATTGAAGATCACCACCCGGTGCCACTCGGTCTTTTCCTTGCGCTCGCCGCTCTGGCGATCCTTCCAGCTTTCCGAGGTGGCGATGTTGAGGGTGACGATCTTGCCGCCGTCCTGGGCGGTGCGGACCTCGGGGTCGCGCCCGAGATTGCCGACCAGAATGACCTTGTTGACGCTGCCTGCCATGGCGCTTGCTTTCCCGCGATGTGTTTCCAGGGGCGGCGAAATGTAGACCAGTCCGGCGGGCGGGGAAAGGGGGGTTGCCATCCCCGCCGGCCCGGCCGGGGGCGGCCACGCTTTTCGTCAATGAAATCAGCGAAGGGTGCGCGGGGCGGCGGCGGGGCGCCTTCCGCCGCCCGGGGGCAATTCCGGCCGGTTGTTCGCCCTTCGGATATCTGCTAGCGTGCCGCACCGGAACCGCCCCGATCGCCGCACGCCCTCCGTGCCGGTGCCGGGGTGTTCGTGCCCGCTGACCGGCGCAACCGATGGGAATCGATCCTTGACCCCCCCTGCTGCCTCGACCCCGTTCGACATCACCCCGGTGACCATCGAAGACGAAATGAAGCGGTCCTATCTCGATTACGCCATGAGCGTGATCGTCAGCCGGGCCCTTCCCGACGTCCGCGATGGCCTCAAGCCGGTGCATCGCCGCATCCTGTTCGCGATGAAGGAGGCGGGGTACGACCATACCAAGCCGTTCCGCAAATCGGCCCGCATCGTCGGCGACGTGATGGGTAAATATCACCCCCACGGCGACGCCGCGATCTACGACGCCATGGTGCGGATGGCGCAGGCCTTCTCGATGCGCCTGACCCTGATCGACGGTCAGGGCAATTTCGGCTCGATGGACGGCGATCCGCCGGCGGCGATGCGTTACACCGAGGCCCGCCTCGCCCGCTCGTCGCACGCGCTGCTGGAAGACATCGACAAGGACACCGTCAACTTCCAGGCCAATTACGACGAATCCTCGTTCGAGCCGACCGTGCTGCCGGCGCGGTTCCCCAACCTGCTGGTCAACGGCGCCGGCGGCATCGCCGTCGGCATGGCCACCAACATCCCGCCCCACAATCTGGGCGAGGTGATCGACGCCTGCTGCGCCTATATCGACGATCCGGCGATCGGCCCCGACCGGCTGATGGAGCTGGTGCCCGGCCCCGACTTCCCCACCGGCGGCACCATTCTCGGCCGCGCCGGGATCCGCGCCGCCCAGTTGACCGGGCGCGGCTCGGTGATCCTGCGCGCCCGCACCCACATCGAGGAAATCCGCAAGGACCGCGAGGCGATCGTGGTCACCGAGATGCCGTACCAGATCAACAAGGCGCGGATGCTCGAACAGATCGCCGAACTGGTGCGCGACAAGAAGCTTGAGGGCATCGCCGACCTGCGCGACGAATCCGACCGCGACGGGGTGCGGGTGGTGATCGAGCTGAAGCGCGACGCCATCGCCGATGTGGTGCTGGCCCAGCTCTACCGTTTCACCCCGCTCCAGACCAGTTTCGGTGTCAACTGTCTCGCCCTCAACGGCGGCAAGCCGGAGATGATGAGCCTCAAGGACATCATCGCCGCCTTCGTCGCCTTCCGCGAGGAGGTGATCACCCGCCGCACCATCTTCGAGCTGGGCAAGGCGCGCGACCGCGCCCACGTGTTGGCCGGCCTCGCCATCGCGGTGGCCAACATCGACGAGGTGATCCGGCTGATCCGCGCCGCGCCCGATCCGGCCACCGCCCGCGAGCAGCTGATGGCCCGCGCCTGGCCGGTCGGCGACGTCGAACCGCTGATCCGCCTGATCGACGAGCCCGGCCGCGAGATCGTCGATGGCACCTGCCGGCTGTCGGAGATCCAGGCCCGCGCCATCCTCGATCTGCGCCTGCACCGCCTGACCGGGCTGGAGCGCGACAAGATCGGCGGCGAACTGCACGAGATCGGCGCCCAGATCGAGGAATATCTGGCGATCCTCGCCTCGCACGCCCGCCGGCTCGAGGTGATGCGCGGCGAGCTGATCGCGGTGCGCGAGGAATTCGCCACCCCGCGCCGCACCACCATCGAGGAGGCCGAGTTCGAGGCCGACATCGAGGACCTGATCGCCCGCGAGGACATGGTCGTCACCGTCACCAACACCGGCTACATCAAGCGGGTGCCGCTGTCGGCCTATCGCGCCCAGAAGCGCGGCGGCAAGGGCCGCTCCGGCATGGCGGTCAAGCAGGAAGACTTCCTCAATCAGGTGTTCGTCGCCAACACCCATGCCCCGGTGCTGTTCTTCTCCTCGGCCGGCAAGGCCTACAAGCTGAAGGTCTACCGGCTGCCGCTCGGCACGCCGCAGGCGCGCGGCAAGGCGATGGTCAACCTGCTGCCGCTCGAAGAGAACGAGACGATCAGCACGGTGATGCCGCTGCCCGAGGACGAGGCTGGCTGGGCCGACCTGCACGTGATGTTCGCCACCTCGCGCGGCGACGTCCGCCGCAACCTGCTGTCCGACTTCACCGAGGTCCGCGCCAACGGCAAGATCGCGATGAAGCTGGGCGAGGACGAGCGGCTGATCTCGGTCCAGACCTGCGCCGCCGAGCGCGACGACGTGCTGCTGGCCACCCGGATGGGCAAGGCGATCCGCTTCGCCGTCGATGAGGTGCGCGAGTTCAAGGGGCGCGATTCGACCGGCGTGCGCGGCATCCGGCTGGAGGACGGCGACGAGGTGATCTCGATGTCGATCCTGACCCACGTCGATTACGATGCCGAGACCCGCGACGCCTATGCCCGGAGCGAGCTGCCCGAGGAGCAGATGGCGCGGATGCGGGCCGAGGAGCAGTTCATCCTCACCGTCACCGAGAACGGCTTCGGCAAGCGCACCTCGGCCTATGAATACCGCATCACCGGCCGGGGCGGCTCGGGCATCGCCAACATCGACCTCACCGCCAAGACCGGCCCGGTGGTCGCCTCGTTCCCGATCGGCGACGAGGACGAGATCATGCTGGTCAGCGACGGCGGCAAGCTGATCCGGATGCCGGTGTTCGACATCCGCATCGCCGGGCGGCGGACCCAGGGCGTCACCCTGCTGCGCACCGCCGAGGGCGAGCGGGTGGTGTCGGCGGCGCGGCTGTGCGACCTTGGCGGCGGGGCCGGCGAGGAGGAGGGCGGCGACGAGGCCGCCGACGAGGATGTGGGGAATGCCGACGGGGGAGGAGACGCGGCATGAGCATGCGGGTCGGCCTGTATCCCGGAACCTTCGATCCGGTGACCAACGGCCATCTCGACATCGTCGCCCGGGCCGCCCGGCTGGTCGATCACCTGATCGTCGCGGTGGCGGTCAATGCCGGCAAGGGGCCGCTGTTCTCGCTGGAGGAGCGGGTCGAGATCGTCAGCGCCGAGATGGCCGACCTGTCGGCCCAGATCGGCACCGCGATCGAGGTGCGGGCGTTCGACTCGCTGTTGATGAATTTCTGCCGCGAATGCGGTGCCAACCTGATCGTGCGCGGTCTGCGCGCGGTGTCCGACTTCGAATACGAGTTTCAGATGGCGGGGATGAATGCCCGCCTCGATCCCGACATCGAGACCATCTTTCTGATGGCGTCGGAGCGTTGCCAGTTCATTTCCTCGCGGTTCGTGAAGGAAATCGGGCGCCTGGGCGGCGACATTTCACAATTCGTCAGTCCGGCGGTAAAGTCGCGGCTGGTGGCCAAGTTCGGCCTGGGGGACCGGCCGTGATCAGGGGAGGAAGGGGTGGACAGCGACAACGTTCTGTATCTCGAGTTGAAGACTGGGCGGGTGGTGATCGAGTTGCGGCCCGATCTTGCGCCCAATCATGTCGCCCGGATCAAGGAACTGGTGCGGGACAAGTTCTATGACGGCCTGAAGTTCCACCGGGTGATCGAGGGCTTCATGGCCCAGACCGGCTGCCCCAAGGGCAACGGCACCGGTGGTTCGGGCCAGAAGCTGAAGGCCGAGTTCTCGCCGACCGAGAAGCATCTGCGCGGCACCTGCTCGATGGCCCGCGCCCATGCCGAGGACAGCGCGGATTCGCAGTTCTTCATCATGTTCGAGCCGGCGCCGCATCTCGACGGCAAATACACCATCTGGGGTCAGGTGGTCGAAGGCATCGAGCATGTCGATCAGATCAAGAAGGGCAGCGTGCTGCGCAACGGCAACGTCGATGCGCCCGACACCATCCTGTCGCTGCGGGTCGCCGCCGACGTCGATTCCGCTCCCGCCTCGTGAGGAGAAGCATGACCAAGCTGTTTCGCCGCCTGACCGCGGCCCTGGCGCTGCTGCTGGCGACGGCCACCGCGCCGGCCTTTGCCGGGGCGCCCGACGACACCCTGCTGCTTGATCTGCCCACCGGCACGGTGACGATCGAGCTGCGCCCCGATCTGGCGCCGCATCACATCGCCCGGATCAAGGAGCTGGTGCGCAAGGGCTTCTATGACGGCACGCCGTTCCATCGGGTGATCCCGGGCTTCATGGCCCAGGGCGGTGACCCGACCGGCACCGGCACCGGCGGTTCGGGGGTGAAGCTGAAGGCCGAGTTCTCGGGCGAGCCGTTCGTGCGCGGCGTGGTCGGGATGGCGCGGGCCAACAGCCCGGACAGTGCGGATTCGCAATTCTTCATCATGACCGGCTCGGCGCCCAGCCTCAACGGCCGCTATACCGTGATCGGCACGGTGACGGACGGGATGAATCTGGTGGACCGGATCAAGCAGGGCGATCCGGCCGACAATGGCGTGGTGATCAACCCCGACAAGCTGGTCCGGGCGCGAATCCAGGCCGACGTCAAGAAGTAGGGCATTGACGGCGGGCGCTCCTCTGCATAAGGTGAGCGCCCTTTCGATGGGGGCCCGTAGCTCAGTCGGTAGAGCAAGCGACTTTTAATCGAGAGGTCCCGGGTTCGAGTCCCGGCGGGCCCACCAATCCAACGCCCCGGAAACCCACGGTTTCCGGGGCTTGTGATTCTGGGCGATCCTGCTCAAAATCAGCCCGGGTGGCTTTTGGGGGGCCCATCGGGATCAAATGGGTTCGGATGGAAAACACGGCATGGCAACCAAGGCCGATCTGATCGAGGTCAAGACCGAACTGAAGGGCGGTGTCCGCGAAACCGAGCTTCGGCTGGAGGCGCGGATTGCCGAAGTGAAGGCGGATCTGACCAAGACCATTCTCGGTGCTGTCGTGCTCAACAGCGTGGTGGTGCTTGGCGCGATGTTCGGACTGGCCAAGCTGCTCGGGCATTAAGTCCGCCACAAATCCCGCGATCATCAAATGGATCCAAGGGCCGGTGGCCCTTGGCGGGTGTGGGCAGCGCCCACGTCCGTATGCATTATGCGACAAAGGCTATTTCACCAACCTCGATAACGGACGAACCGGACCAAACCCGCCGCCGAAAGCTTGGCAAAGGGGAGGGGGCAAGATCCGGGCCGGCCTTCGGCATTCTCCGGATCCTCACGGATCAGCGGTCATCGCGTCTGACTTCGATCTCCCCCCGGCCGGTTACCACCGCGATCAGCAGCGCCAGCGGCACTGCGACCGCGAGGGCCAGGAACAGGCCGGCCAGGAAGAACAGCAGCAGCCCGACGACGACGCCCGCGACCAGACCGCCCAGGATCGCTTGAGGTTTCATCTCGTCGCTCCACTCATCTTCGGAGTGCCGGTGGGGCTGCCACCCCACCCGGCGTCTCTTCCCTCTTGATCTTCAAGGTCACGGTAAAACCGAGGACCCGGAAGCTGAGGCGGAGGGAGAAGATTTCGTCCATCTTTTCCTCTCCAGTGGCGGGGAGGCGGCCGATCCGCCTCACCCCCCCCGACCATCGATGGGATCCAAGGGCCTTGCGGCCCTTGGCGGGTGTGGGCAGCGCCCACGTCTTTCTTTGAAAACGCCACATTATGCGACAATGGTGATTCACCGCACCCAATAACGAACAACCCGACCCCCCCCACCGCCGAAAGCTCGGCAAAGGGAAGGGCGCAAGGTTCGGGCCAAGTCAACGCTGGTCGAAGCGCAGCTCGATCCGGCGGTTGCGGGCGTAGGCGGCATCGCTGTCGGCCGGGTCGATCGGCTGGAACTCGCCGAAGCCGGCGGCGGCGAGGCGGTCGCTGGGGATGCCGGCGGCGGCCAGCGCCCGCAGCACGGTGATCGCCCGCGCGGTCGACAGTTCCCAGTTGGAGGGGAAGCGGGGCGAGGTGATCGGGCGGCGGTCGGTGTGGCCGTCGATCCGCAGCACCCAATTGACCCCGGGCGGGATCTCGGCGATCACCTCCTTGAGGGTGGCGGCGAGGCGGCGGACGTCCTCGGCCCCCTGCGGTCCCAGTTCGGCCGAGGCGGTCGGGAACAGCAGTTCCGACTGGAACACGAAGCGGTCGCCCTCGATGCGGATGCCGGGGCGGTTGCCCAGCACCTTGCGCAGCCGGCCGAAGAAGTCCGAGCGGTATTTCTGCAATTCCTCGACCTTGCCGGCCAGCGCGGCGTTGAGCCGCTTGCCGAGGTCGGCGATCTGTACCTTCTGCGTCTTGTCCTGGGCCTCGGAGGCTTCGAGCGCGGCCAGCACCCGGGCCAGCTCCTGGCGGGTCGCCTCCAGTTGGCGGTTCAACTGGGCCAGTTGGGCGTTGGCCTCGGCCGACAGCTTGCGCTCGTTGGCGAGATCCTGCTCGCCGGCGGCGATTTTGCCTTCCAGCTCGCCCCGGGCGGCGAGGGCGGCGGCGAGGCTCTGTTCCAGCCCGGCGGCATGGGCGGCGAGGCGGTCGCTTTCGGCCTTGCTGGCGGCGAGGTCGGCCTGGAGCCGGGCCAGATCGGATTTCAGGGTCTGGTTGTCGGCGATCTGGAGGTTGAGCCGTTCGGTCAGCCCGGCCAGTTCGGCGCCGAGGCGGTCGAGCGCCTTCTGCTGGCCGGACAGGGTCTGGCCGAGGAAATACTGGGCCAGCACGAACACCATCAGCACGAACACCACCACCATCAGCAGCGTCGCCAGGGCATCGACGAAGCCGGGCCAGATGTCGAGGGTGCGGCGGGGGCGGCGGGCGAGCGGCATGGCGGGGCGGCCGGCCTAGCGGTCCGGGCTGGTGTCGGCCAGCGCGGCGATGGTGCGGGCCAGCAGGCGCAGTTCGGCGCGGAATTCGGCCACCAGCTCCTGCCGGCTGGCGACGGTTTCCTCGACCAGCCGCTTCATCGAGCCGTCGATGGCGCGGATATGGCCCCGGGTCGGGTCGTCGAGCCCGCCGCCGGGGCTCGCGCCCTCGGCGAGGCGGGCGAGCAGGGCGCGGGTTTCGAGCTGGCCCTCGCCCAGCTTCAGCAGCAGCGCCTGTTCCGCCCGCATGTGGTCGTTGAGGGTCGAGAGCTTGTCGGCCAACTGGGTGATCGCGGTGGCGACGCCGCCGCGATTGTCCTCGCCGCGGGCGAGGCCGCGCTGGACCTGATCGAGGCTGTCGGCGGTCTGCTCCAGCAGGGCCTGGATGTAGGCCGGCACCGAGGCGCCGCCGCTGTCCTCGCCGCCGCCGATCCGGCCGCTGGCGCCGAGCCGGGTCTGGCCGGCCAGCCATTCCTCGAGGTCGTTGTAGAAGGCGTTCTGGGCCTGCCCGGCGCTGAGGTCGAGGAAGCCGAGCGCCAGCGAGCCGGCGAGGCCGAACAGCGAGGTCGAGAAGGCGGTGCCCATCCCGCTCAGCGGCTGCCCCAGCCCGGCCTTGAGCCGTTCGAACGCCGCCGAGGGATCGGTGCCGGCGCCGGCGGTCAGCGAGCCGATCACCTCGCCGATCGAGCCGACGGTGCGCGACAGCCCCCAGAAGGTGCCGAGCAGGCCGAGGAAGATCATCAGCCCGACCAGATAGCGCGACAGGTCGCGCTGTTCGTCGAGCCGGGCGGCGATCGAATCCAGCACCGAGCGCAGCGCCATCGCCGACAGGTTCATCCGGTCGGGGCGTTCGCCCAGCATCCGCGCCATCGGCGCCAGCAGCCGCAGCCGCCCGCCCGACAGCGCCGGCTGACCGCGCCGCCAGGAATCGAGCCAGTCGATTTCGGGCGACAGCATCAGCACCTGCCGGAAATTCAGCACCACGCCGATCAGGAACACCCCGCACAGCAGGCCGTTGAGGGCGGGGTTGTGGGCGAAGGCCAGCATCAGCCCGTCGCGCAGCATCACCACCAGCACCGCCACCGCGATCAGGAAGGCCGCCATGCGATAGAGGAAACGATTGGGTCGGGTCATCGGTCAGCGCCTCGGGGACTGGCGGGGAAAAGCCGGCGCGGCCAGGGTCGGAAGCGAATGTGGCCGTTCGATGGCGGCAGGCGCGTCAGCGCCGCAGCAGCATGGTGTCGACCCGGTCGGGCGGGCCGGATTCGACCTTGTTGCCGAGCGCCCGCACCTCGATCCGGGTCGAGGGCACGCCCATTTCCATCAGGAACTTGCGGACCTCCAGCGCGCGCGACAGCGACAGCCGCCGCGCCTTGCTGGCGTTGGCCTCGTCGCCGGCGGCGTAGGCCAGCACCTGAAGCCAGGCCTGCTCGTCGCCCTGCATCCGCTGCGCCAGCTTTTCCAGCGCGGCGCGGGCGCTTTCCGACAGGTTGGCGCTGTCCACCCCGAACGGCAGGGTCAGGGTGTCGCCCTTGCGCGCCGCCGGCTGCGGCGGCGGCAGCGCGGCGATCACCGCCGGGGCCGGGGTCGGGGCCGGCGGAACCGCCGCCACCGGGGCCGGCGCCGTTACCGGGGCCGGGGCGGGCGCGGGAGAGGGCAGGGCGGCCGGCTTGGCAACCTCGGTCGGGGCCGGCTTGACCGGTTCGGGCGCCTTGACCGGTTCGGGTTTGACCGGGGCCGGTTCGGCCTTGGCCGTCACCGTCGGCTTGGCGGCTTCGGCCGGCGGCGCGGCCGGGGCGGGGGCCGCCGGCTGTGGTTTGGCGGGGGCGGCCTTGACCGGTTCGGGCGCCTTGACCGGTTCGGGTTTGACCGGGATCGGTTCGGCCTTGGCCGGCTCGGGCTTGGGCTCGGCCGCCTTGGGCGGCGGGGCGATGCTCGGCACCTCGACCTTGGGCAGGGCGACCACCGGCGCAGCCGCCTTGGCCGGGGCCGGCGCGGCGGGCTTGGCCGGCTCGTCGACACGCGGGGTGGCCGGGACGGCGGCCGGGGGATTGGGCGCAAAGCTGACCGCGCCGCCGGCAGCGCCGGATCCCCCCGGGGCGGCCGGCGGGCGGGTCGCGGTGGCGGCGGTGTGGGACGGGACAGCCTGGGACGGGGCGGGATGGGGGCGGGCGGCGGCGACGGTCTTGGCCTTGGCCTTCGGGTGGGGGCGGCGGGTGGCCGTCCGGGTCGCCGGACGCGCGGCGCGGGCATGGTGGGGCGCCGGCGCCGCCTCGGGCAGCACCAGCGGCGGCAGGCCGGCGGCGCGGGAATAGAGGTCGGGCAGGGTGGGTTCGCGGCCGAGCCGGTCGAGCACGTCGTAATTGACGATGACGTCGGACGTGGGCCGGTCGCCGATGACGATCTGGGCCTCGGCCGGAGCGGCGACGGCGAGCAGCAGGCCGCCCACCATCAGAAATACCCGCCTGCCCTCTGCACTCATCGGCTCGGCCCCCTGGGATGCCCCACAACGAACGGCGGCAAGAGTATCCGAAGCCCTGCCCGACCACAAGTCACGGGTCGGAAAGGCGGAAATCCGCCCGGGCCGGCCGAAAGGCTCCGCCTCTCGGCGCTCTCCGCGAAGGGCCCGAGGCCCTTCGAACCCCTTGGCGGGAGGGACCCGTCAGGGGTTGGCGGCGCGCAGCAGGCGCAGCAGCGGGACGTGGAGATGGTCGTTGCCGGCGACGACCTGACCATTGTCGAGCATCCGGGTGCCGCCCTGGTAGTCGGTGACGTAGCCGCCGGCCTCGCGCACCAGGACGATGCCGGCGGCGATGTCCCACGGCTTGATCCCGCATTCCCAGTAGCCGTCACAGCGGCCCGAGGCGACGTAGGCGAGGTCGAGCGCGGCCGAGCCGAAGCGGCGGACACCGGCGACATGCTTCATCACCGCGCCCAGTTCGCGCAGGAACGGCTCGTGCCCGTCGCGGCCATGGAAGGGGATGCCGGTGGCGAGCACCGCGTCTTCCATCTTGCGGCGGGCGGAGACGCGCAGGCGGCGTTCGTTGAGGAAGGCGCCGGCGCCCTTTTCGGCATGGTACATCTCGTCGCCGAGCGGCTGATAGACCACCCCGGCGATCAGCTCGCCGTCACGCTCCAGCGCGATCGAGATGCAGAAATTGGGGATGCCGTGCAGGAAGTTGGTGGTGCCGTCGATCGGATCGATGATCCAGCGGTGGCTCTTGTCCTCGCCGGCGATCTCGCCATCCTCCTCGAGCAGGAAGCCGAAGCCGGGGCGGGCCTTCTTCAGTTCCTGACGCAGGGTCTTCTCGACCTTGAGGTCGGCCGAGCTGACGAAATCCGACGGCCCCTTGCGCGACACCTGGAGGTTTTCGACCTCGCCGAAATCGCGCAACAGCGACCGCGCCGCCTTGCGCGCGGCGCCCATCATCACGTTGAGCAGGGCGGAACGAACCATCACGGCGGGGGGTATCCTTCGATCTTGATCGGTCGGGGGGCGCGGGGACGCGCCCGAAAAAGCGGAAGGCGGAGGTCCGGGGACAACCGGCTCCGCCTTGGGGGCGCCACCGCCGCCGCCGTCCGCGCGGGACGGGGGCGGGGCGGCGGCGCGGGCCTCAGCCCTTGAAACGCTCGACGTAGGTGCAGTCGGCGGTGGCGACGACGATCTTCTCGCCGGCGGCGAGGAACGGCGGCACCAGGATCTTCAGGCCGTTTTCGAGCTTGGCCGGCTTGTAGGAGGAGGAGGCGGTCTGCCCCTTGACCACCGGGTCGGCTTCGGTGACGGTCATCACCACCTTTTCCGGCAGGGTGACGGAAACCGGGCTGCCCTCGACGAAATCGACGGTGACCGCCATGCCGTCCTGGAGGAAGGCGGCGGATTCGCCGAGCAGGTCGGCCGGAACGGTGAACTGCTCGTAGGTTTCCTGTTCCATGAAGGTCAGGTGGTCGGCGTCGCCGAACAGGAAGGTGCAGTCCTTTTCCTCGACCGAACACTTTTCGACGGTGTCGGCGGTGCGCCAGCGCTCGTTGGTCTTGGTGCCGGTCCGCAGATCGCGCATCTCGACGGCGATGAACGCGCCACCCTTGCCGGGCTGAATGATCTGGATGTTCAGCACGGAGAACTGCCGGCCGTTATGTTCGAGAATGTTGCCGGGACGAATCAGGTTGGCATTGATCTTCATGGTCGGTCCAAGGGGATGGGAAATCAGCGGCGGACCCTATCAGCTTGCCCCCCCGAAGGCAACCACGACGCTTCACCGCCGGCCCGGGCGCGGCGGATCCCCCCGGGATCCCCGTGGCCCCGGCACCGGGGCGCGCCCGGCTTTTTTCTGCTGTCATCCTCGGGAGTTGACCCCGGTCACGGCGCGTTGCTATCTCTAAACCGTGACGTTGATGGCCCCGATCGCCGCCGACGGGCGGCCCGTGACGGACCCGCGCGGCAAGGCGCGGCGGGGAGCCTGTTCCTTTTCCCATGTTCCTTTCCAATGACGGGTACGAAGGTGACGCAGATGGCGATGCCGTCCCAGCGCGGTGAGGCGCGGCTGTCGGCCGGGGGCGGGACGGCCGCCGGGCTGGCGGCCAATCTGGTGCGGCGGATCGACCGGCTGGCGCTGCCCGAGGCGGCGCTGGTCAGCGTCACCCTGGCCGTGCCCGAACTGGCCGGGCTGACCCGGCTGCCGGCGATGGCCGATCCCTGGTCGTGGCAGCGGCCGAGCGAGGGGCTGGCGCTGATCGCCTGGGGCTGTGCCCACAGCGTCGCGCCGGCCGACACCGCCGGGCTGGCGGCGGCCTATCACGGGCTCGACTGGGCCCATCTCGACGCCGACGCGGGCGGGGCCGAGCCGGTGGCGTTCCTCGGCCATGGCTTCGGCGGTCCCGACGCGCTCGATTTCCCCCCGGCGCTGCTGCGGGTGCCGCTGCTGGTGCTGCGGCGGCGGGGCGAACGCTGCGAGCTGATCCTCAGCCATCGCGGCGGGGTGGCCCCGGCGCGGATCCGCGCCGCCTGGGGCGAGGCGCTGGAGGATTTCGCCCAGGCGCTGGCGGCGCCGCCGCTGGCGGCGGTGCCGGTGCTGCCGCGCCGGGTCGAGGAGATTCCCTCGCCCGCGCTCTATCGCCAGCGGGTGCGGGCGGCGACCCAGGCGATCGCCGCCGGGCGGCTGGAAAAGGTGGTGCTGTCGCGGCGGATCCTGGTCGAGGCCAGCCGGCCGCTGCGACCCGAGCGACTGGTCGAGGCGCTGGTCGAGCGGCATCCCTCCTGCGCGATCCTGACCGCCGGTGTCGACGGGCGGACGCTGGTGGCGGCCAGCCCGGAGCGGCTGGTGGCCTGCCAGGGCCGCGATGTCGGCTCCTACGCCCTGGCCGGCACCGCCCCGAGCGATCCGGCCGACCCGTTCCTGGGGGGACGGCTGCTGAGCGGGGCCAAGGACCGCCACGAGCACCGCCTGGTGGTCGAGTGGATTTCCGAGGCGCTGGGCGGGCTGTGCGAGACCCTCGACGTCCCGGCCGCGCCGCGCCGGATGGGGCTGGGCCGGCTCGAACATCTGTGGACGCCGATCACCGGCCGGCTCAAGCCCGGCGCCGGGCTGTTGCAGGCGGCGGCGCGGCTGCATCCGACCCCGGCGGTGGCCGGGCTGCCGCTGGCCGAGGCCCGCGCCGTGCTGGCCGAGTTGGGCGAGACCCGCGCCGGCTGGTACAGCGGCGCGTTCGGCTGGATCGACCGGGCCGGCGACGGCGAGATGGCGGTGGTGCTGCGCTGTGCCGTGCTCGACGGCGATCGTGCCCTGCTGTCGGCCGGGGGCGGCATCGTCGCCGCCTCGGAGCCCGAGGCTGAATTCGCCGAGACCGAACTGAAGCTCGGCATCATGCTGGAAGGGTTGCGGCGTGCCTGAGACCCTGCCGTCTGCCGGCGGCCTTGCCGCCATGCCGTCCCCCAGCGGCTTTGCCGCCATGCCGTCCCCCAGCGGCTTTGCCGCCCTGCCGTCCCCCGGCGGCATCACGGCCGCCTGGGCCGCCGCGCTGATCGACGGGCTGGCCCGCGCCGGGGCGACCGACGCGGTGCTGTCGCCCGGCTCGCGTTCGACCCCGCTGACCCTGGCCTGTCTGCGCCATCCCGGCCTCGCCTGCCGGATGCTGCTCGACGAGCGCGCCGCCGGTTTCTATGCCCTCGGGCTGGCGCGGGCGACCGGGCGGCCGGTGCTGCTGGTCTGCACCTCGGGCTCGGCGGTGGCCAACTGGCATCCGGCGGTGGCCGAGGCCGACGCGGCGCGGCTGCCGCTGATCCTGCTCAGCGCCGACCGTCCGCCCGAATTGCAGGATTGCGGCGCCAACCAGACCCTCGACCAGCGCACGATGTTCGGATCCCAGGTCCGCGCCGTCCACACCCTGCCGCCGGCCGAGCCGGAAGCCGGCTGGCTGGCGGCGCTGGCGGCGCGCGCGGTCAGCCAGAGCCGCTGGCCGCTGCCCGGCCCGGTCCAGATCAACGTCCCCCTGCGCGAGCCGCTGCTGGCGGCGCCGGACGATCCGCCCCCCGCCGCGCCCGCCGTGCCGCCGCTGGTGGCGCTGCCGCGCCTTGCCCCCGACCCGGCCGCATTGGCCGAGCTGGCCCGCCGTTGCGCCGGCCGGCGCGGGGTGATCGTCGCCGGGGCCGAGCCGCTGCCGGCCGCGCCGCTGGTGGCGCTGGCGGCGGCGCTCGACTGGCCGATCCTGGCCGAGCCGCTGTCCGGCCTGCGCTGGGGAGGCCATGACCGCTCCCGCGTCATCGCCCGCGCCGGGCTGATCCTGCGCGGCGCCTGTCCGCCGGCCGAGATCGTGCTGCGTTTCGGCGCCTTTCCGGTGGTCAAGGCGGTCGGGCAGTGGCTCGGCCGTGCCGCCGAACAGATCGTGGTCAGCCCCGACAGCCGCTGGCCCGATCCGGCCCGCGCCGCCGCGCTGCTGCTGCATGCCGATCCCGCCCTGCTGGCCGAGGCGCTGGCCGCCGCCGCCCCGGCGCCGGCCCCGGCCGCCCCGCTGGCCGGCTGGCGCGCGGCCGAGGCCGGCGTGG